>JAJRYI010000156.1 GCA_024275815.1 Actinomycetes bacterium
AACACGCCTGCACTTCCAACGAGGGCACTCACAACGCAGCCGTCACATGCATCCGTGTTCACCATCACACAGCGGTCACAATCGATGATCATCCGTACCTCCAGGTCATGGGGGACACCGTATCGAGCGGGTGTGACAGGATTGGGGGACAGTTCACAGTTCACAGCTCACAGCCAACAGATCAGTCCACGAGACAGCGGACGTCTAGGGTTGACACCATGAAACTCGGACTCAACATCGGCTACTACGGCACGGCCATTGCAGACAACTTCACGCTCATCGAGGAAGCGGAGAACCTCGGGTACGACTCGGTGTGGACGGCCGAGGCGTACGGCTCGGACGCCCTGACCCCGCTGGCATGGATCGCTGCGCGTACGGAACGCATCAAGGTCGGAACTGCCGTCTTCCAGATGCCTGCTCGAACCCCGGCGATGACCGCCATGACCGCAGCGACGCTCGACGTCATGTCGAACGGGAGGTTCATCCTGGGACTCGGTGTATCGGGTCCCCAGGTGGTCGAAGGCTGGCACGGACGGGCGTTCGGGAAACCCCTGACGATCACACGCGAGTACATCGCGAACCTGAGGAAGATCTTCACCCGCAACGAACCGGTGGAGTTCGAAGGTGTCTACTACCAGATGCCCTACACGGGAACCGATGCCACCGGACTCGGCAAGCCTCTCAAGATGATGCTGCATCCCAAGAACCCGGACCTGCCGATCTACCTCGCAGCGATCGGGCCAAAGAACGTGAAGCTCGCAGCCGAGATCGCCGACGGGTGGCTCCCGGTGTTCTTCTCCCCGGAGCGCACCTCCGAGACGTACCAGCCACTCCTCGACGAAGGCTTCGCCCGCAGCGGCGATGCCGGCAAAGCCGAGCGCTTCGCGATCGCTCCCACGGTCGGGGCTCTCCTAACCGACGACCTCGACGGTGGACGTCTGGCGATGAAACCCATGCTCGCTCTCTACATCGGTGGCATGGGGGCCAAGGGCAGGAACTTCTACAACGACCTCGCGAGGAGGTACGGGTACGAGCAGGAGGCTGCAACGATTCAGGATCTCTATCTCGCCGGTAAGAAGATGGAAGCGACGATGGCAGTGCCCGACGAACTCGTCGACGAGGTCTGCCTCGTTGGATCTCGGGATCGTATCGCTGATCGTCTCGACGCGTGGCGTTCTGCAGGTGTCTCGACGTTGATCGTTGCGACGTCTGATCTTCCAACGATGCGCGTCATCGCCGAGCACGTCGTGTGATCAGACCGGAACCGTGCTCGGCCGGGGCAGTGTGAGCAGGAACGTTGCACCGTCACCATCACCATCGACGTACTCGAGCGTTCCATCCATGAGCCCTGCAAGGCGGCGCGACAGTGTCAGGCCGAGGCCGACGGACGCCTTGTGCGTCGTACCCCCCGTTGCACGGCCGTACGGTTCGAACACGGCTTCCCTGTCCCCCGGGTCGATACCGGGTCCGTCGTCGCTGACGCGAAGAGACGCCCGATCGGTGCAGACACTCGAATCGATGTCGATGTTCGGACCGCCGTAACGCAACGCGTTGGTCAGCAGGTTCCGAACGATCTGACGAACCCGCACGGGGTCCGCGAACGCCTCTACAGGCCCATCGGCGACCGTCACAGACACACCCGCAGGGACGGT
>JAJRYI010000157.1 GCA_024275815.1 Actinomycetes bacterium
CCGATTGGAGACCCACTCATCCTCCGTACGAGCGTCGGTACCATCGCCGTCATGAGGCCGATGGAGAACGAAACGTGACCAATCAGGAACCGCCCCCGGAGGAATCGATCTGGGCTGCTGGATGCGTCGTTGCTCGATGGAACGATGACCACGAGGCCAGGTATCTGATCGTTCACCGTCCCCGATACGACGATTGGTCCCTCCCGAAAGGCAAGCTCGACCGCGGTGAGACGTTTCTCGAAGCGGCACGCAGAGAGGTCGAAGAGGAGACCGGGTTCACCGTCAAGGGTCCCCGGCCGATCGGTTCTGTGGGGTACCTCACCCAGGCGGGTAACCCGAAGGTCGTGCGATGGTGGCTCGCAACGGTCAAGAAGGGCTCCTTCACGCCGAACAGCGAGGTCGACCGGGTCAAGTGGGTCTCGTACCGCAAGGCGATCAAGAGGCTCTCCTATCGCAACGACCGCGAGGTCATCGACCGGGCGAACGACATGTTCCACGACCGATCGGCCGGCATGATCTACCTCGTACGCCACGCCTCGGCAGGCCGACGATCCGATGCCGACGCCGACGACTGGACCCGACCCCTCGACAAACAGGGAAGACGCCAAACCAGGGCCCTGAGAGACCTCCTGATGGCGCATCCGATCACGCGGATCGGCTCGTCGAACTACACCCGCTGCGTCGAGACGGTCAAGCCGTTGGCCAAACGGCTCGGGATCCCGCTCGAGATGGAGACCGCACTCGTCGAGGATGCACACCCGCACCGTATCGTCACGCTGATCCATGATCTCCAGGAAGAGTCCGCGGTCCTGTGTTCCCACGGCGACGTGATCGGCGACTTCGTCGGCCACCTCTTCGCCGAGGGTGTGCCGATGGATGGTCCACAAGAGTGGGCGAAAGGATCGGTGTGGGAGCTGCGAACCGTATCGGGCAGGGTGGTGTCTGGTCGCTACGTCGCTCCACCGCTCTGACGGCTCACAGGTTCTCGACAGTCCACGCACCGATCGCATCGAGCGCAGCATCGAGGTTCTCATCGAGTGTTCGCCCGGACTTCTTGCGGGGAACCAGAGAGTGGTCGCCGTCATCGACGAAGACGGCTGTTCCTCTCGGTACCGACCCGGCGACCGACACGATCGACTCCATCGGACCCATCCGATCCCTCGTTCCTGAGATGAACAGCTGTGGCACATCGATCTCGAGCAGATGATCGACGTTGCGCGGCTCGGTCTTGCCCATCGCGACGAGCGGATAGCCCAGGTACACGAGCCCGAGCGCTGAAGATCGCCGGTCCGCTACGAGGTGAGAACCGACACGCCCGCCCATCGACTTGCCGACGAGGATCATCTGTCCGCCAACGTCCTCGAAGAACCGGGCTGCAGCCTCGTGTACGTCGAGGAGCTTGGGAAGCCGATCGGGGGCCCTCCTCCCCTCGTGCATGTAGAGATAGTCGAACGTCATCACGAGATGGCCTCGATCGACCATGCGGGACCGCACCGCAACCATCCAGTCGTGATGCTGACCCAATCCTGCTCCGTGGGCGAGGAGGATCGGGACCCGACCACCATCGAGATCACCGTCGATGACACCCGCCACGTCTCCGTGGGGTGTCTCGATCTGTACTTGCCGCATCGCTCGTCCGCCTTCCGATCGTTCCACGCTAGTGCAGGACTCACCGGACATGAGCGGTACGCTGCGTGCCATGGAGTTCATCGTCTTGCCCAACCCCGACGATGTCGCCGACCATGCCGCCGACCTGGTCGCAGCACAGATCGCTGCGCACGATCACGTCGTGTTGGGACTCGCAGGAGGGTCTACGCCTCTTGCCACCTATCGGGCTCTCGCAGCTCGTGATCTGAACTGGGCCACGACGTCGGCTTGGATGACCGACGAGCGATGGGTTCCACCGACGCATCCAGACTCGAATCAGGCGATGGTGCAAGAGACCCTCGTCACGCCAACGGGTGTGGAGTTCCTTCGACCCGATACGACACTGCCATCTCCGAGTGATGCTGCAGATGCCTTCTCGCATGTATTGACGTCCGTGTGCAGAGCGCAGAGCCGCTCGGTCACGTTGCTGGGACTGGGCACAGACGGCCACACCGCGTCCCTCTTCCCCGACACCGCAGCACTCGAATGCAGCGGCGCTCGATACGTTGCGAACTTCGTCCCGAAACTCGACGCCTGGCGTTTGACGGCGACGGTCGATCTTCTCTCTGCAAGCGACGTCGTCGCCTTCCTCGTCACGGGATCCTCCAAGGCCGGGATCGTCGCAGCGATCGCAGCCGGAGCAGATGTGCCCGCAGCCCGCATCACAGCAAGAGAGCACGTTGTGTGGCTGCTGGACGAGGACGCTGCGGCGGACCTGACGTGACACGATCTCGTGTTCCCGGGACACGCTATGTCACTCGTACTACGTGGAACACCGGTTAGCCTCACGTTCACCATGATTCGTCGTCTCCTTCTGCTCCTGATCGTTCTGTCGCTGGTGGCAGCGGCCTGTAGCGGCACGTCGATCTCGGCATCGAACTGCGATGAGATCGCCGATGAGACGATGGCGCTGTTCCAACGGCTCATCGATGACGTCGACAGCGAGTTCGGAGAGATGACCGTCCAGGAGTTCATCGACACAGGCGGGGACCTTCCGTCGATCCAGAAGTTCAAAGAGGATGCTGCCACGATCGACGACCTCGCGACGGA
>JAJRYI010000158.1 GCA_024275815.1 Actinomycetes bacterium
GTGGACGACCGAGTCGATCGAGGCCGCGCTGCGCGCCATGCTCGAGGCGAACGAGCTGTCGGCCCGCAAGGGTCTCCAACCGATCCGTGTCGCGATCTCAGGCTCGACCGTGAGCCCCCCGCTCTTCGAGTCCCTTGACATCCTCGGCCGCTCCGAGACCCTCACCCGCCTCCACAAAGCCCGCTCCCTCCTCTGAGCGCGTACCCAGGGTTGCAGACCGTCCATATGACGGTGGTAGCTCACAGAACGAGAGCGACCGCGTGTTGCCAGTAGGCGTGCCCGGGTCGTATCCTCGGCGACGCCTTCGGGGGTGGTGTAATTGGCAACACACCTGGTTCTGGTCCAGATATTGAGGGTTCAAGTCCTTCCCCCCGAGCTGGCAGACTTCGGTCTGCCTACATGGCCCCGTCGTCTAGAGGCCTAGGACGCCGCCCTCTCAAGGCGGTAGCGTGGGTTCAAATCCCATCGGGGCTACAGCGTGAAACCCCCGCTCAGCGGGGGTTTCAGCGCGTTCAGAGGGAGAGTCCGGGCGGGTCTTGGGCCGCGTGTGGGCCGCGTACGGTTGCGGCGATGGCGTCGAGTCGAGCTGCGGTTCGTTCGTCGAGACCGTCCATGAGGTGCCCGTAGCGGTCGATGGTGACTTGGATCGATGAGTGGCCGAGTCGGGTCTGGATATTCTTGGGGTGTTCGCCTTCTGCGATGAGCCATGCGGCGTGAGTGTGACGCAGATCGTGTATTCGGCACGGCGTCCCGACTGACTCTCCAACTGCCCTTCGCCAGGTTCTTCCGAAAGTCCCACGTCGCAGGAACCCACCTGCCTCGGTGGTCCAGACCGTGGAGTCAGGTGGGGGATAGGTGTCGAGGTGACGGTCGAGGACATCGATGACGATCTTGGGAAGCGTGATCGTGCGCTCAGAAGCATCGGTCTTCGGTGATCCGAGGAAAGGCGGCTGTCCGGAGGCTTCGATGAGCGACGTTCGGACGCTGAGGCGTCTTCGTGGCCGGTCGATGTTACGGGTCTGGAGGCCGGCGAGCTCTCCCCATCTCAGTCCTGTGTAGGCAGCGACAGTTGCGAGGGATCCGTACCGATCGGGGAGTGTAGAAGCGAGCTGGTCAACCTCGGAGGCATCGAGGATCCGCATGTCGGCGCGTCGAGCCTTGGGGAGTTGGAGGCCGTCTCCGGGCGAATACACGATGCGTCGATCCCGAACCGCTTGATTGAGGGTGAGCTTGACCCATCGCATGGTACGGGCCACGGTCTCGGGGGCGTATCCAGCTGCAGTGAGCTCCGCCATCAGCCGGCGCAGCTGTTCGTGGGTAAGCCGTGCCAGGGGGACGTTGCCAATCCAGGCTGCGACGCGTTTGTGGCAGAGGACATCGGTTTCGATCGTGCGGGGACTCAGATGCGGACGGTCGGCGATGACCTGTAGGGAGTAGTCGGACCATGCAATGTTCCCTTGGTCGGGGTCGACCCACTGGCCCCGGTCGAGCTTCGCTAACTCGGTTCGCAGCCACCGCTCAGCATCGATTTTTCGATCAAAGCTCTTGGAGTGCTCTCGCCCGCCAGGTCCTCGATATCGTGCCCGCCACGGCGCCCGACGGTCGGGCCGATATTGGACAGTCCCTCTCATTCGATGCTCACGACAGACAGGAGTTTTCGATTCGGAGGTGTGACTTTCGCACTTCAGTCCGCCCTGCCACGATGTGACGTACTCCGGTTGTCCTGAGACGCCTCGACCCGGAGGCTGATCCACTCGTCGATGTCGGCCCGTCGGTAGCGGAGATGCCGACCGACGCGGAGTCCCAGCGGGCCTTGGCTGTGGTATCGCCACGCGTAGAGCGTGGTGA
>JAJRYI010000159.1 GCA_024275815.1 Actinomycetes bacterium
ACGGTGAACGGTGAACGGTGAACACCTCCGGCCAATCTGTGGACCCTCTGAGCCCCGGGTACCGCGCACCGCGAGCCCTCTTTCTCTCGATTCGATTCCCGCAAGGTCGTATCTGCCTGTATGTTGGAGCTATGGAGCTCTACGCACGTGTCAATATTCTCGACGGGAGAGCCGTTCGGCTTCCCCATGGCGACATCTCGGAGGTCATCTCACTCGATGACGATCCGATCAATCGGGCGAAGGGGTGGGTGGCCAAGGGTGCCGACCGCCTCCACATCGTCGACCTCGACGCAGCGGCGCGCGGTGACTACAAGAACCGTGAACTGATCGGAGAGATGATCAAGGCCCTCGACGTGCCTGTTCAGGTTGGTGGCGGGATCCGATCTGAGGCCGAGATCGCGCGGGTACTCGGGATGGGTGCATGGCGCGTGGTCGTCGGTACCTTGCCGATGATCGACCAGGTGCTGTTCTGGGAACTCAACCGCAAGTACCCGTACCAGATCGTCGTGTCTCTCGATGTCTGTGCCGATTTCGAGATCGTGATCAAGGGCTGGACCGAGCACTCCGGTGAGCACCTCGAGGAGACCCTGATCAACTTGTCGTCGGCCGGTGCAGCGGGGTTCATGATCTCAGAGGTAGGACGCGACGCCCTCGCCGAACCGCCGAACTACGCGGCACTGGAGATGGCCGTCGGGATCGTCGAGGAACCCGTCATCGCTGCCGGCGGTGTGCGAGACCTCGACGATATCGCTCAGTTGATGAGGATCGAGGCCAACGGAAGGAAACTTGCAGGACTCGTCGTTGGTCGTGAAGTGACCGCAGGCCGGTTCTCGATCGAAGAGGCCGTTGCAGCCCTCGACTCGGTGGGATCGTCGTTCGGGCCATGGACACGGGCGGATCTCGATGCTGCTGTGGCGAAATACCGCAACGTGGTCACCGATCCGACCGAAGCCGATGCCACGGCGGCCTTCGTACAGTGGCTCGCCAACGGTGGAGCCGAGTAACTACGTCTGAGGAGACTTCTTGGACCGGTACCTTCCCGGGGTACATCTTTCGTAGGGAAACAAGGAGAAGCAGTGAAGAAGCTCATCAAGTTCGTTTTCCTGGTCATTGTCGTGAGCACCATCGCCGCAGTCGTGGCATCGGCCATCTCGAAGAAGAAGCTCGTACACATGTCTGACGAGGAGATCCGTGCGTATCTGGCATCGAAGCTCGGTGGCAAGGTCGGTGAGGATCAGCTCGGGAGCATCCAGGATGCCGTCATTGCAGGTGTGCGCAGGGGCTCCGACGCCGGAGTGGCTGCTACGGAGTACGTCGAAGAGGTCGAGGCCGCCGTTGCAGATCTCTCCGAGGTAGCCAAAGAAGCTGAGGAAGAGAGTGTCGACGACACTCCCGACACCATCCTCGAGGTCGTGAGCGACGACACCGACAGCGACGAAGCGTAGATTCATCGGGGTTCGCCCCGTCATCTGAGAGGCCGCAGTCCGTCCGTCGGACGTGCGGCCTCGACGCGCCTACACCACGACCGGCTCGGGGCTGGGGGCACGCCAGGTGTCGATCGAGTACAGCACGAGCGCAACCCACACGACGACGAAACCGAGAAGTGTGTCACCGGACATCGTTTCCCCATAGAGGAACACCCCGAGCGCGAGGTGGAGGCTCGGTGCGATGTACTGGAGGATCCCGACCGTCGCCAACGGGATGCGTTTCGTCGCCGCCGCAAAGAGCGCGAGCGGCACGACGGTGATCAGCCCTGCAGAAACCAGGAACAGGGAAACCGCAGGTGAATCACCGAACGCTGCACCCGAGGGCTCGACGATGAACAGGAGGGCGACCAGCGCCGGCACTGCCAGGAAGGTCGTCTCACCGAACAACGAGATGAAGGGTGAGGGGGTTTCGACGTTCTTCTTGACGAGGCCGTACATGCCAAACGAGAACGCGAGCACGAGTGAGATCCACGGGACTGCACCTACCCGTATCGCCATCACCCCGACGCCGGCGGTCGCGATGCCCACTGCCGTCCACTGGAGTGGCCGGAGACGTTCACCCAGGAACAGCACTCCGAGGGCGACCGAGACAAGTGGGTTGATGAAGTACCCGAGTGACGCCTCCACGATGTGATCGTTGGTGACGGCCCACAAGAAGATGGCCCAGTTGGTGAACACCAGGAGGGCTGCAGCGACGGTGAGCAGCCTCGACCGCCAGCTCTGGTAGCTCGAGCGAATCGTCCGCCACTGTCCCGTGGCGATGAGGATGATGGTGAGAACGACCACTGACCACAGGATGCGGTGGATGAGCAGCATCGTCGCCCCGATGCCGGGAACGAGGTTCCAGAAGATCGGCGAGAGGCCCCACACGGTCCATGCGGCAACCGCGTACCAGATGCCCTTCCTCGTTTGCATGGTGTCCTTCGATCGGTACCGTGAGATCGCCAGTTTGGCACGCCGCTGACGGTGACCATCAGTCGCCGATCGACGGTCGGTTCTCTGAGATGCGGCGCGGTCCTGTAGGTCGAGCAACGCCACGATGTCGGCGAGAGGCATCCGTGCTCGAAGCCCGCTGGTTGTGTTGGCCGTTCTTGTCGCACACACGAGATATGTTGTGCGCATGGAAACGACCGTCACGCCTGTACCGGTTCGTCGAGGGCCGATTCGACGACACGATGCGCGGGTTCGTCGCTTCTCGAGGGACTACACGCTCCTCGAGCGACTGGACGGTCTCGCCGTGGATGACACGGCGGCATCGGCACTCATCGAGGACATCTGCTGGGCATCGGGAGTCGAGACACCTGCACTGAAGTTCCATGCTCGCCGATCCATGTACACGGGGGCCACAGAGCGGCCACGAGCGGCCTGGGTGGCACTCCACGGTGAGAGTGAGGTGCTGGCACATGAACGCTCCACGGGCAAGCCGGTCCCGCCCTTCGGAGCGATTCGGCTCGGCCGCATCTCGACTTTGATGACCGTTGCCCATGAGGTAGGCCATCACTTGGTGTTCGCACTCGACCCTCCCCGGACGCCGGCTCATGGCAAGGTCTGGATCGCCCACTTCGACGACATCTCGGCAGCCATCGCTGCAGTCGTCTCGCCCTGACGCACACGGAGGCGGTGGCACTACTTGTATCGCGAGTGTCGTGGTTCCTACGATTGGTGGGGCAGGATGCCCCGATGAGAGGAGATCTCATGCATTACGGACGGATCGTGATACTGGTTGGTGTGATCGGATCCGTTGTCGGGTTTGTCCTCAAGTCTGCGAGTTCCGCCGGGGAAGGGGCCCTTGCTCTACTGAGCCAGGCCGATCCAGCGTCGTGGCCTTCGGGGTTCTCCACCACGTGGACTGCCTTGTACAACGACACGGCGTGGGCGGCCATCGTCTTTGCGCTTGCTCTCGTGGGATCGCTCATCGTCGCGTTCACCCCGCCGATCGGTCGGCCTGTGAACCGGCTCTTCGGCTTGTCGGCTGCAGTTCTCGGCATCGTGATGCTCATCATCGGTGTCGTTGCAACCCTCGGCGCTGCAGACGACGCAGCAGCGCTCCAGAACGGCTTCGCACAAGCAGCAGCAGCCGGCGTGATTCCAGACGCCTACGGCGTGTCCGTCGGGTTCGGCTGGTACCTACTCATCCTCGGTGGTGCTCTCGTTGCGATCGGTGGAGCCTTGAGCCTCATCTCGCGACCTGACGAGAACGCGATCGAGTAGCGAGGTCTGCCGGCCACACGGCTCACGAAGATCAGCGGACGGTCCGATTCGGTCGCTGGGTTGACATTCACAGCTCACACTGTGCTGTGCGTGCGCTACATTCCGCCTCCCCCCAACCCTGGAGTGCTCATCAACGATCTCAACGTCAAGCTGCTGTCCAGGGTGCACACGGTGTTGTACCGACTCACCAACGGTCGCATTGGTCGACGCCTGGTGGACAACGACATGCTGCTGCTCACGACCAAGGGTCACAAGACCGGAAAAGAGCACACGGTCCCACTGCTCTATCTGCAAGACGGGGACCGCCTCGTCGTCATCGCGTCGTACGGGGGCAGACCGAACCACCCCCAGTGGTACCGGAATCTACTCGCGGACTCTCGAGCGACCGTCCAGATACTTGGAGAGACCTACCCCGTGCGCGCGACAACGATGACGACCGAGGAGCGAACGGAGTGGTGGCCACGGATCGTTGCTGCGTACAGCGACTACGCCGAGTACCAATCGCGTACCGACCGTGAGATCCCTGTCGTTTGGCTCGATAGGGAAGAGGCGCGCGGATAGGGTCCAGTCGTTCTCCGTTCTTCGCTTGCCGATTGACGGCAAGACCTGGGCATCCAGAGATGGCCCGGGTTTCCGACTGTCAGCTATCAGCCAACCTCTCATCCCGCTCTCATCAGGGTCTGGCATCATGACGGCGATGAAACCGCAGATCCTGGTCGCAGACGACGACGCGATGATCGCAGCGAGCGTCCGGCGCGCCCTCGTGTACGAGGGGTACGCGGTCATCGTGGCGTCCGACGGTGCCGAGGCCCTTGCAGCGGCACGAGACCACCGTCTAGACCTTGTGATCCTCGACGTGATGATGCCGAAGTTCGACGGGATCGAGGTGTGTCGCAGGCTCCGTGGAGACGGCGACGTTCCTGTCCTGATGCTCACGGCGCGCGACACGGTCGCAGACAGAGTTGTTGGCCTCGACTCGGGCGCGGACGACTACCTCGTGAAACCGTTCGCCTACGAGGAACTCCTCGCTCGTGTGCGCAGCCTTTTGAGGCGGCGTGAACCCGGAGCTCGAGAAACCCTCCGATGCGAGGATCTGGTGGCAGACGTTGAGGCGTTCGAGGCGACGAGAGGTGACCGTCAGATCGAGTTGACCGCTCTCGAGTTCCGTCTGCTCGAGTACTTCCTGCGGAACCAGAGGATCGTGCTCAGCCGATCCCGCATCCTCGAGGCCGTCTGGGGCCTCGATGTCGAGACGACGAGCAACATCGTCGATGTCTACGTTCGCTACCTGCGGAACAAACTCGAGTCCGGGGACGAGCCGAGGCTGATCCACACGGTTCGCGGTGCCGGGTACGTACTGCGATGTGACTCATGAAGATCCGCTGGAGGCTCACGCGGTACGGCATCGGCTTCACAGCGTTGTCCCTCGTCGTGTTCATCGTCGTCATCAACCTCCTCGTCGTGGGATCGGCGCAACAGGATCAGGATGGGCTCCTCGGCACGATCGCGGACGAAGCTGCCGATGCACTTGGGGACATCGATGCGATCGAGGTGATGCAGCCGGTCCCCCCCGCGCTCCCTGATGCTGGGATATCCGACCAGCCGTTCCTCACCGTGTACGACGACCAGGGGATCGTCTACTACACGACCGGTACGGTGGATGGGGATACTCTCGATCTGCCCGCGTCTGTGATCCTCGAAACGCTCGAAGATGGATCCTCAGCTGTGGATATCTCCGGTGTCCGTGTGCAGGTGAGGAGATGGGAGAACTCCTCGTTGGGAGTGGGTGTCGTTGCTGCCTCTCAGAGTCAGGACGTGGTCGCAGAACAACTTCTTGGCCTCCGATGGTTCCTGGTCGTGTTCGGCGTCGTCGCCCTCGTCGCTGCAGCGATCGGTGCGTGGTTCATGGCCGGACGCGCACTGAGACCGCTGAAACTCCTTGCAGAGACCACGGATGACATCGGTACCACCGGTGATCTCTCGAGACGGCTTCCCCCCGTGGAACAGAACGACGAGGTCGGTGCCCTGACCGACTCGTTCAACACCATGCTCGACGGAATCGAGGCGGCGCGAAGAGACAAGGACCTGATCATCGATGCACAGAAGCGGTTCGTCGCGGACGCCTCCCACGAGCTGCGAAGCCCGCTCACCTCGATTCGAGCCAACGCAGGGTTCCTGGTCGAGCGACCAGATGCGTCCATGAAGGACCGAATGGATGCCACGAGCGACATCTCGCAGGAGGCGAGCCGCATGAGCGTCCTCATCGACGACCTTCTCACTCTTGCAAGAGCCGACATCCGCAGGGACGACACGTCGGATTTCTCTCACGTCGATCTCGCTGGTGTCGCACGGTCCATAGAGCGCAGGGCACGGAACCTCCGCGTCGACTTCACACTCGATGCCCCGGACACGCTCATCGTATGGGGGTACACGAGCGATCTTGCCGAGGTGCTCTGGATACTCGTCGACAACGCAGATCGCCACGGGGCGGGGTCGGCGAGCATGACGGTCCGCTCATCAGGCGCTGAGGCCATCATCGAGATCGTGGATGACGGGCCGGGCATCCCGAACGGTGAGGCGGAGCGGATCTTCGACCGGTTCCACAGGGCAGACCCGCAGCGCAGCGGTTCCGGCTACGGGCTGGGTCTCTCGATCGCTCGTTCGATCGTCGAGCGGCATGGCGGCAGTATCGCTGCACGAGACGCTGAGAGCCCCGGGGCGACTTTCACGGTGAACCTCCCCCTCTCCGGCTCGTGAGTATGGATCGGGGTACGTCCCCCCGTCTGCGTCGATGCGATCCGGTGGAACCCGAGACGATGGAGAGGGAGAGGAACGTATCCCTCTCCCTCTCACCCATCTTTCTCGATGGGCTGGCCCGCCGTTGGGTTGAAACCGCGAGTGGACGTCAGTCCTTCTCTTTGATGCTGACTTTGAGTTCGCCGTCGTTCACTTCGGCTTTGAACGTGATCTCGTCCCCGTCATCGTCGTTGTTCTCGAACCGAACCTCCACCTCGTCGGGTCCGTAGTCCTTGACCTTGACCGTCCATCCCTCCTTGGCAACTGCCCCGGCGAACGTGACGTCGTCGCCCGTGACCCTGATCGTCACCGTGCCGGCATCTTCGACGTCGTACGTCTTCGTGTAGTTGGGGACCGTCGTCGTCGTGGTCGTCGGAGCCGTCGTCGTGGTCGTCGGAGCCGTCGTCGTGGTCGTCGTGTGGTCCTGAGGCTCCGTTGTCGTGGTGGTCGAGGGTGCCGTGTCTGGCGGAAGCGTCGTGGTCGTCGTGGTCGTCGGCAGCTCATCGACGTCGCCATGGTCCTGAATCGGGGTGATGGTCTCATCTGGGACCGTCGGGATCGTCACGGACTCGGACTCTGAGGCCGGTTCCTCGACAGCGATCGTGGTGTCTTGTACGCCGAGGGCAGTGGGGCCGTCGGTCACCTCGTTGCGGACGTTGCCGACTGCTGCGGCGCCGATGAGCACAGCAACGATGGTGCCGGCGAGCCACGCGGTGGCGAATCCGAAGGTTCTGTTCATAGAGACAGTGTGGATCAGATCGATGGATTCTGTGCTAATCGAGGGTTAAACATTCGCCATACGTTCGATAACGACGGTGCCACTGCCGGACACGGTTGTTATCGTGACACTCGATGCCATCGATACTGATCATCGAGGACGACCAGAGGATCCGTGAGTCTCTCGCGGCTCGTCTCTCTGAGCGCGGGCAGGAGGTCGAGACGGTCTCGAGGGCCATCGACGGTGTCGAACGTGCAGTGTCGGGCGATTTCGACGTCGTCGTACTCGATCTCGGCCTCCCCGATCTCGATGGGACCGAGGCCCTTCGGATGATCCGTGCGGTCAGCAAGGTCCCCGTCGTCGTTGC
>JAJRYI010000160.1 GCA_024275815.1 Actinomycetes bacterium
ACGCGGTCGAACCGGGCAACGATCTCGATGTGATAGGTCTGGGGGAACATGTCGACCGGTGTTGCCTCGACGAACTCGTAGCCGTACTCAGAGAGCGTGCGTGCATCCCGTGCGAGGGATGCGGGGTCGCAGGCGACGTAGGCGATTCGTCGGGGCATCGCTGCGGTGACGGCTTCGACACCTCGGGCACCGAGGCCCTTGCGGGGCGGATCGACGACGGCGACGTCCCAGTACTCGTCGAGAGCTTCGATGTCCTTCGTGAAGGAACCGGCGATCACATGGTGGTCGACTCCGGCGTTCGTAAGGTTCCTACGGGCGAACGTGACGGCACCGGGGGTCGAGTCGATCCCGACGACACGTGCACAAGATCGTCCGAGGGTCGCTCCGAACAACCCGACGCCGCAGTAGCCGTCGAGAAGCGTTTCGTGTGGCTCCACCTCGAGGACGTCAGCCACGAGTTGCACGAGGGCTTCAGCGCCGGCAGTGTTGTTCTGGAAGAAGCCGTCGGGGGGGATCGAGAACGTGACTCCGTCGATGATCTCGGTGAGGACGTCGGTGCCGGCAACGGTCTGTGTCCCATGATCGGTTCGGTGGACCACGGTGATGCCCCACGAGTCGATCTGTTCGGGAAGATCACCTTCGACCACGGCGATCACACACCCTGTGTTGGACCCCGTGCGCAGTGTGAGGCGATCGACACCGGTGAGGTCGCCCAGCCTGGAGAACACCTCCTGAAGCTCGGGCGCCATCAACAGGCACTCTCCCAGCGGGACGAGATCGTTGGACCGTTGGCGGAACAAGGCCGGCGTTCCATCGACGACACGGAAATCCATCCGGTTGCGATACCCGAGGTCGGGCCCTGCTGCAACGGTCTCGTGGACGAGCGGTGCCTCGATCTTCCCAAGATGCTCGAGCTGGCCGATGACCGTCGATCGTTTCCATCTGCGTTGTTCTGCTTCGTCGGCGAACTGCCACTGACATCCCCCGCAGTCGGCTGCGTGCGGGCACGGCGGGATGCGCCGGGCCGGTGATGCGGCGATCACGTTCACCAGCGATGTGCGAGCCCAGGATCCTTTGTCCTCGACGACGGTCGCTTCGACGACTTCGCCGGGCATCGCGCCCGGGATGAAGTACGCCTTACCGTCGTGACGTGCGACGGCTTCGCCGCCGTGAGCGATGTCGTGTGGGTGGAGTTCCATCATGCCGATAACCTACCCCTCCACGGTGAGTTCTCGTGACTCGTTGTGTACGCGTGACCTTGGAGGTCGGGTTGAACGTCGATACGGTTCTACAGTTCCATCAGGAGTGGTTCTATGTCGCGATCGTGAGTACCGGTCTGGTCGGCATATGGGGGTTGGCCCTCGCCATCATGAAGAAGGAGCCGCCGCGTCCATTCATCTGGGCGCGAGGTGTAGCCATCGCTGCGATCCTGATCCAGGTGGCAGCGGGTGTCTACATGTACAGCAACGGACTCCAACCTGGAAACGCGTTCCACGTCTTCTACGGTGTCGTGATCGTGGTCGTGTTGACGCTCGCGTATCTGTACCGCACGACGATGGCAAGGAAACCGGCGTTGACTTACGGTATCCTCCTGCTGTTCGTGATGGGGCTCGGGCTGCGTGCCTGGGCCAACGTCGGGTAGCGGTCGGTCTATTGTCTGGTTCTGACGAACGAGGGGTGAGGATGCTTGCTGGCAAACGGCTCTTGATTACTGGTGTGCTCACCGACGACTCGATCGCGTGGCACACCGCCAGGGTCGCACAGGAACAGGGTGCGGAGGTGGTCCTCACCGGGTTCGGACGCGGACTCTCCCTGACGAGGCGATCCGCGCGCAGGCTCCCTGAGGACGCCGACGTCCTGGAACTCGACATCAACGAACCCGCCCACATGGAGGCTCTGGTCGCAGATCTCGACGCGAAGTGGGGCGGCATCGACGGTGCCTTGCACGCCATAGCGTATGCACCCGAGGACGCACTCGGAGGTTCGTTTCTCGAGACGAAGGCAGAATCGGCGAGCATCGCCTTCCTGACGTCGGCTTTTTCGTACAAGACGCTGGCGGCCGGGTTGCGGCCCCTGTTCGCCAAGGCAGGCGGTGGAGCGATGGTCGGTCTCGACTTCGACAACTCCCTGGCATGGCCCGCCTACGACTGGATGGGCGTGTCGAAGTCTGCGCTTCAATCGGTGAACCGTTACCTGGCCCGATATCTGGGCAAGGAAGGGATCCGTGTCAACCTCGTGTCGGCAGGGCCGCTGGGCACGGTTGCAGCCAAGTCGATCCCCGGCTTCGTGCAGTTCGAGAACCTCTGGCAGGTACGAGCGCCGCTCGGGTGGGACCCGCGAGATCCGTCACCGGTAGCGAAGATGGCGTGTGTTCTCCTGTCGGACTTCGCACCGGCGACATCTGGTGAGATCGTTCACGTCGACGGTGGTTTCCACGCTGTTGCAGCAGGGGAGACCGAGGGGTTCTGATCAGGGCGTCGGGATCGCAACGGTGAACGTTGCTCCTCCGCCGACCGATGGCTCATACCAGACCCGCCCGTCCATCGCTTCGACGAGACCCTTGACGATGGACAACCCGAGTCCCGCTCCACCCTTGGATCTGGTCGCGTGAGGTTGTAGCTGTGTGAAACGCTCGAAGATGCGGTCGTGCTGCTCGTAGGGGATACCGGGGCCATGGTCGATGACAGAGATGTGGACCTCGTTGCGTCCCATCGTGGTCCGAATCTCGATCGGGCCGTCACCCCCGTACTTGATGGCGTTGTCTACGAGGTTCGTGAACACCCTGGCGAGGTGGTCCGGGTCTGCCGTCACGGTCGTGATCGTGTTCCCCGGATCGAACAGGACCCTGTCACCGTTGGGAAGGGATTCGAGGAGGCCGACGAGCAGTGGCTCGAGTTCGATCGTACTCGGGCGCATCGGGAGGGAGTCGGCCTCGATCCGAGAGACCACGAGAAGATCCTCGATGAGTGTCTTGAGCCGGTTCGATTGCTTCGCCGCCATCTCGACGAGCTGGCGGGCCCTGGGGTCCTCCGGGGCGAGTTCCGGTCGTTGGAGCGTTCCAAGGGCGCCGATGATCGATGTCAGTGGCGTTCGAAGCTCGTGGGAGACGACCGATACGAAGTCGGTCTTGAGACGGGCGAGCTCGGCCATCCGCTCACTCGTCGAGCGTGCGTGCTCGTACCGTGCCATCTGGTTCAACACGAGTGCTGCAGGGGCAGCCACCGAGTGCAGGGTGTCGAGGTCGGCATCGGAGAACGCATCGGGTTTGTCTCCGACGAGGAGCACACCGATGGTCCGATTACCGACACGCAGAGCAACGGCGGCGACGCGTTCCGCTTCGAGTTCACTGACGAGCCTGTCGCGGATGTGATCCCGCGACATCTCGTTGATCACCTCGGCGTCGTTGCTCATGAAGACACGTTGTCCGATGCCGTACTCATCGAGACCGAGGTGGAACGTGTCGGCACGAACCGTGTGTCCCGCCACCCAGATCGGCGACATCAGGTCGAGTGCCTCACTCTCGGGGTCGTAGAGGAGCACGAGACCGATCCTCGCGTTCACCGACATCGCGACACGTCCGACGAGTTCCGGGAGTACTTCGTCGAGTTTGGATCCGGCCCCGATCGTCCTCGACACGTCGTAGAGCTGTGAGAGCTCGCGTTCCTGGTCGGCGAGTGCCGCCTCTCTGCGGGCGAGCTGGTGGTAGGCGTCGTTCGTCTGTTCGAGCTGTGCGCGGATGCCGACGGAGAGCAGCAGAACGAACACGATCGCCCCGAGGAATGGGAGGAGGTGGCCGACCAGGGCCGTTGTCTCGAATCCGTTGAACGAGATGACGGCGGCAGCGTATGCGATTCCAGCGATCGTACCGATCGTGATGAGCGTTCGGTTCGGTGTGAGCGTTGCAGCCGTGAAGAACACGACGAGGAGGAAGCCCATCCCGTTGGGCTGGTCCATCCGTCGGAGTTCGAACATCAAGACGGCTAGGATCGCAGCCATCGTCCACACCAGCAGCATCCAATCACCGACGGGGGAGGTGAGGAGGGATCGCCACGGAGCGAACGTCAGGATGACGAGTCCGATGAAGAATCCACCAAGAGCGATCATCATCGACGTGGGGTCGACGTCGGGAAGAGAGAACGCCCACAGGGAGAAGATGACGAAGCCGAACCACGAGACGATGAGTCCCGTGGTGATGACCTTCACGCGGTAGTCGATTGTCAGGTCTCGTTCACCCACAGGTTCCAATCCTCAGCGGTGCGTGCGTGACACGGTACTCTTTCACCATGGCTCAAGTACTCCTTCTCTTCGGTGGAAGATCCTCGGAACATGAGGTGTCGTGCGCGTCTGCGGTCTCGGTGCACGACGCGCTCATCGAGTCCGGGCACCGTGTGATACCGGTGGGGATCGACAGGGATGGGTCGTGGTATCTCGCCGATACGTCTTCTCGGCCCTTCAGGGCTGAAGGGCGGTCCGTACAGCTGAACGTTCCGAACGGTACGCTACGTGTCGGATCCGACGAGATCGAGTTCGACGTTGCCTTCCCCGTCCTCCACGGTCCGTACGGCGAGGACGGGACCGTCCAGGGTGCTCTCGAGACGTGTGGGGTCGCCTACACCGGCTGTGGTGTTCTCGGCAGCGCGCTCGCCATGGACAAGGATCTGACGAAGCAGGTCGTGGCATCGAAAGGGATCGCTACAGCTCCGTGGCTGACGATTCGCCGAAAGGAGTGGGACGCCGACCCGTCGGTGTGCCTCAACGAAGTGTCGCGGGCACTCGGGTACCCGGTGTTCGTCAAGCCCTCTGCGCAAGGCTCATCCGTCGGGATCTCCAGGGTCTCATCGGATGCCGAGCTCAAGGAGGCGGTCGCCAAGGCGTTCCGCTACGACTCCAAGGCGATCATCGAGCAAGCAGTCACCGCCCGTGAGATCGAGGTAGGCGTGCTCGACGGGCCCATGAGTTCGGTTCCCGGTGAGGTCGTCGTTGCCGATGGCTGGTACACCTACGATGCGAAGTACCGGGACGACTCGAGTTCGTTCGAGGCACCGGCCAGACTCTCGAAGGAGGCATCGAAGCGGGTTCGCGACCTGGCCGAGCAGATCTTCGAGCTCCTGGAGCTGACCGGCCTTGCTCGCATCGATTTCTTCTACGAGATAGGGACGCGTCGGTTCCTCTTCAACGAGGTGAACACGCTCCCCGGATTCACCTCGATCTCGGGGTTCCCGAAGGTGTGGATGGCTTCCGGCCTCACGTACCCGGAGCTCTGTGACCGGTTGGTCGACGCGGCGATGTCACGGCATGACGAACGTGGCAAGCTCGCCGTGCGTTAGATGCGGATGACCGGACAGGTCAGTGTTCTCACGATGCCGGGAACCGGTTGGATCTTGCTGACGACGAGGTACCCGAGAGCATCGACGTCGGATGCTCTCGCTGCCACGATCACGTCGTACGGGCCGGTCACCGCCTGAGATGAGTCGACGCCTTCGATCTCGCCGATCGCGTGGGCGACCTCGGAAGCTCTGCCACTGTCCGTTTGAATGAGTACGTATGC
Source organism: Actinomycetes bacterium (assembly GCA_024275815.1). Lineage (GTDB taxonomy): Bacteria > Actinomycetota > Acidimicrobiia > Spongiisociales > UBA5794 > JAMBLL01. The sequence goes on from JAJRYI010000160.1 coordinate 5,549, forward strand.
CTGAACCATGCCCCAACGCTAGCAGCTACCGAGGGACGGGTTGCGTGGTACGAAGATGAGCGAGCGGGGAGCAGTCGGTATTCGTTCACCGTTCACCGACAGAACCGTCGACCCGAGAGGTGGCGCGAGTTTCTGGCTATCGGCTGTGGGCTGTGGGCTGTGAGCTGATACTCCAGGTACTTTCCTCAGTACCCGTCTGAGCCGAAGCGGAGGTTGACGGCGGTGGGCGGAGTGTCGTCCGTGATGTCGAAACGGACTCTCTGCCCTTGCCGGAGGAGGCGGAACATGGAACCATCGAGACTTCCCGGCCTGAGGAACACCTCGGTGCGGTCGTCATCGCGCACGATGACTCCGACCTTGGTCGCGTCGTCGTAGGCCTTGACGACGCCCTGGGTCATCTCTTTTCGACCTTGCCGGCTTTGATGCACGATGTGCAGACACGTGCCCGGCGAGAGTTGCTGCCGTGCTTGACGCGGATCTTCTGGATGTTGGGTCTCCACGTCTTGGAAGACCGCTTGTGGGAGAAAGATACCTGCTTACCGGTCCACGGCTCCTTGCCGCAGATCTCACATCTGTATGCCATGTGGGGGTGAACCTCCTGAGGTGCTGCGCGAGGATAGCAGTGGGGTTACCGTACTCGGCTCCGGCATGCCGAGGCGCATGCTGGCAATGCCTGCAACACACGACCAACATCGGGGCCATGCCAGAACCTTCAACCGACTCGTACCGTACCCTTGCGTACCTCGCCGGCATCGATGTGACCAAAGTCAAAGGCATCGGCGCTGTTTCGGCGAAGAAACTAGCCGGTCAGGGAATCACCTCGGTGGCGGAACTCCTCTTGTCTGTACCCCGTCGCTATCTGGATCGCAGCCAGATCTTCCCGATCGCGGAGGCGCCGGTCGATGAGGAGGTCACGATCGCAGGAAGCATCACCCGCTTCTCGAAACGCCGCATCTCCCGGGGCCGCACGATGGTAGAGGCCGTCCTCGCCGACGGCACCGCCACGGTACGTGTCGTGTGGTTCAACCCATATATCCGACTCACCGAGGGTGACGAGGTCGCGCTCAGCGGCAAGCTCGAGCGGTTCCGGGGATCGTTGCAGATGAAGGGACCCGACATCGACCACCTGTCGGGTCCACAAGCTCTCGTGACCGGGCGCGTCGTTCCCGTCTATGGGGGACTCGGAGGGCTCAAACCACACAAGATCCGGGAGGTGATGGACAACGCGCTCCGCCGGTCGCTGCCCATCGCCGACGTGCTTCCCGTCGACGTTCGGGAGCAGCTTTCACTCGTCGAACGCTCGACGTCGTTTCGCGACATCCACTTCCCCGAATCCTACGATGCGATCGCCCCGGCGAGGCACCGTCTGATCTTCGATGAGTTCCTTCGTATCCAGATGGCGCTACGGGTACGCGCACACGACGTGTTCGAGTCGAGAGCCGGCATCGCCAACGCTGTCCGCGGACCCTTGTTCGACCGGTTCGTATCCAGCCTTCCCTACACGCTGACCGAAGCACAAGAACGGGCGCTGACAGAGATACTCGACGACATGGCTTCGACCATGCCCATGCATCGGCTCCTTCAGGGAGAAGTCGGGTCCGGCAAGACGGTCGTGGTCATCGCCGCGCTGCTGGCTTCCGTGGAGAGCGGTCACCAAGGTACGGTCATGGCACCGACGGAGGTGCTGGCAACCCAGCACTACCTCGGTACGGTGCTCGCCTTCGAGAACGCCCGGATGGCACCCGAGGCGCTCGACATCGGGGCGGCGGGTACCGCATCACTGTTCGGTGGCAGCGAGTCGACGGTGGACCGACCGGTGAGGATCGCTCTGTTCACGTCCGGACGGGTGGTGGTGAACTTCGTCATGGGAGAGGTCGGGCGGGAGCAAGGCCTTGCGTGGCTGAAGGACGGGACGATCGACATCGCGTTCGGTACTCAGGCGTTGATCCAGGAAGGTATCGCTTTCAAGTCGCTCGGCATCACGGTCATCGATGAACAGCACCGCTTCGGCGTCGAGCAACGCGTCGTGCTACGTGATTCGGCCCCCGGGGACAACGTCCCGGATCTCCTGTTGATGACCGCCACACCGATCCCGCGCACCCTTGCGATGACGCTCTACGGCGACCTCGATGTTTCCGTGATCGACGAGTTGCCACCGGGGCGCCCACCGATAGAGACGATCGCCGTGCCGCATGACGCAGACCGTGAGATCGGTGCCTACATCGCCGAGGCAGCAGTGTCGGGCAATCAGGTGTTCGTCGTGTGCCCGCTCGTCGACGACTCGCACAAGATCGACGCGCGGTCGGCCACCACAGAGTTCTCGCGGGTGTCCTCTGCGTTGCCCGAGCTTCGTGTCGAGTTGCTCCATGGACAGATGAGATCCGAGGACAAGGCCGAGATCATGGCGAGGTTCGTTGCCGGGCAGATCGATGTGCTGGTGTCGACCACGGTCATCGAAGTGGGCATCGACGTGCCGAACGCAACGTTGATGGTCATCCGTGACGCCGACCGGTTCGGCCTCAGCCAACTCCATCAGCTTCGTGGACGCATCGGTCGCGGAAGTCACGCCGGCACATGCATCCTTTCTGCGGACGTTTCGAGCGGAGATGCCCTGGAGCGCATCGAAGCGATGGTCTCGACGTCCGACGGATTCGCCCTCGCTGAGATCGACCTGAGCATCAGAGGTCAGGGGACCGTGTTCGCCGGTGCGCAGTCCGGCGCCCGCGACCTCGAGCTTGGCGATATCCTCCAGGATCACGAACTGCTCGAGGCAGCCAACCGCGTCGCTACTCGTGCCGTGACGGACGACCGCGACGGCCCGTTCGTCACCGGGGTGATGGCAGAGGTCGAGAGGTTCTTCGGCCGTGACACAGAGTGGCTTTCGAGGAGTTGAGCATGAGGATCATCGCAGGTGAGGCACGTGGCCGGAGACTTGGTGTTCCTGCGTCCGGCACGCGACCGATGACCGGCCGTGCGAGGGAGTCCATCTTCTCGATCCTGGCGTCGCGACTCACCGACGCGGCGATCCTGGACCTCTACGCAGGCTCAGGTTCGCTCGGACTCGAAGCGCTCAGCAGGGG
>JAJRYI010000161.1 GCA_024275815.1 Actinomycetes bacterium
CTCGCAATGGCGTACGGCAGGGGATCATCGTCTTCGACGGGTGTCCTTGCCGAGGCCATCCGTCTCGGGACCGCACCCATCGCGATCGTGATGCAGGAACCCGACATGATCGTCACTCTCGGTGCGATGGTCGCCAACGAGATGTACGGAACCTCCTATCCGGTGATCGTCGTCAGTGCCGACGTCTTCGAGAAGCTGACGACGGGTACCCAAGTGACGATCCTCGACGGCGGCCGAACCGTCAGAGTTCCCGGAGATGCCAAACAGCCCGGAGGGTCTGCAGCGGGCACCTAGGACCATATCGCCGAGAAACCTTTCAATCGCGTGCAACAGAATCGGGGTTTGAACCGTGTCTAGGGGTGGGATGGATGAAACGATCTACAGGGAGCTCAAAGGCGACCTGATTCGTTACGCAACCATCCTGGTTGGACCGTCGGATGCGGAGGATGTCTTGTCAACGGTGATCGCACGGCTGTACCGGTCCCGGCGCACGCTGACGGACCTCGAATCACCCCGGCCGTACCTCATGAAGGCCGTCTTCAACGAGGCGATGGATCGTAGACGGCGCAAGCAGATGCTCCCCCTCGTCGACCAGGCCATCGAGCCGGCAACGGCCCGCCCCGACGTCCTGGCTGCAGTCGTCGACCTGCCACTCCAACAGCGAGCGGCGATCTACCTGTCCTACTGGGTGGGGATGACCAGCGATGAGGCTGCCCGGCACATGGGCTGTCGGCCTGCAACGGTCCGGCGGTACCTCCACCTCGCCAAGGGGAAACTCGAGGGGGTGCTCGATGGATGAACGCGACCTGATCAGGGAGGCCAAGATGGCGTTCGACGACCTCGCCGGACTCGCACCGGAGCCTCCGAGCCTGGAATCCATCACCTCGGAGTACGCGCCGCTGCGACGCGTCGAGCCTCCGCTCGCACGCTGGCGGCCGGTGACGATCTTCGCGGCTGCCGCGGCAGTCACGCTCCTGGTCGTCGGTATCGCTTCGCTCATCGGAGCGAACGTCGACGACTCCGACGGGGTGGCCGGCCCCGGTATCGCGACGACCACATCTGAGGAGTCCGTGCAGGGGCTCTGGGTTCTGAACGCGTACACCTACAACGGCGCTACCCGGACGGTGGACGAGGCAACGCTCACCGCGAGTGGACAGACCCCTGCCTGGATCGAGATCTCCTCGGACGGCGTGACTGGCTACACAGGGTGCAACACGTTCGAGAGTGCCGCTGCTCCGATCCAGGACGGAGACGTCCTGGTGTTCGGCGAGATCATCATGACCGCCGTCGGCTGTGAGGGAGAGACACCCGAGGCGGCACTACTCGATGCGTTGGGGTCCGATTCTGAGGGCGTCGCGGTGACGATCGACGGCGACACCATGACCTGGACGGCCTCCGCCGTCGAACTCACATTCGAACGGCGCGACCGTCGACCGATCGCGCAACCCGGCGAGTGGCCATCGGGCTTCGGACGGCTCGACTGTGTCCCCGGCGTCTCCCTCACACAGAACCTCCCCGACTCCGGGCAAACGCTCACCGACACCTTGATGTCGATCTCCGGCGTCGTGCGAGTCGAAGCGGATGACCCGTTCTCGTGGGGCATCGACGATACCGGAACCGTCATCGCCGGGGCCGCCTACGGCGATATCGAGCCATGGGTGATCCAACTCGAAGCCTGCTCTTCGACGTTCGGTGTACGCGAGGATGCAGATCTCGACGGTGCAACGTTCACCTGGGCGAACAACCTGGGGCTCGCGCAAACATCGCCGTTCGTGTGGGGTCCCCGCTTCGTGGAGCTGTGTTCTCCAGAC
>JAJRYI010000162.1 GCA_024275815.1 Actinomycetes bacterium
CGCTGCCACCGACATCCATCGATGAAACCGCCTGGATCGAGTCGACGATCAGCACCCGGGGGCGACGCTCGGTCGCTGCAGCCACGATGTCGTCGACGTCGTACACCGAAGCGATCTCGACTCCCGGCGAGGTGACACCGACCCGGCGTGCACGCATCTGCACCTGATGTACCGACTCTTCGGCGGTTGCGATCAGAACCGCTCCGTCGTTCCCGGCAACACTGTCGGCAACCTGGAGGAGCAACGTCGACTTGCCGACACCGGGCTCCCCCCCAACGAGGATCACAGCGCCGGGAACGATACCTCCACCGAGAACGCGGTCCAGCTCACCGATTCCCACGGCAGATCGATCACGAACCGTCGATCGACCTGCCGTTGCACTCATGACCTCGACCTTGCCGGAGTTCCCACGGGCGACCGCCACCGTTTGTACCAATGCTTCCTGATTGCGGCACTGTGGACAGAACCCCATCCACTTCCCGCTGCGGTACCCGCATTGCTGACACAAGTAGGACGATGTCTCGTCTCGGCTACTACCTTTCATGCAGGCGACGATATCGCGTCGGTGTGACAGATCATGATCGATAGACGAGCCACACGACGAGACTCACCAGGGCAACACCGAGAGCGATCGCAGCGACGACCGAACCGGTGGTCCACGGTTCGGCGACACGAATCGACATGAACAACAGCATTCGTGGCACAATACCCGGAGCCAATCGAAATACGTTCGATCCAGGGGGAACGGACACAAGGAAGAGCATGCAGGGCGACGACCGAAACGATCCAATCGATGATCTCTTCGAGCCCTTCGAGCTCGGGGAACCACCAACGCAAGACTCCGCCGGGAGCTCGACTCCTCCGCCACCACAAGCAACGGCAACGGGTGAACCGGGTCAGGACATCACCGGCGAAGTCCCGACGCAACAACACGTCACGACGTCCACCGAGCAACCTTCAGACATCGCTTGTCCGGCGTGCGGAGCGAGGAACCCCTCCTTCAACCACCACTGTGAACGGTGCGGGGCACGCCTCAGCCAGGATCCGATGCCGATCGCGGCTTCACCTTCGTCACGATCGTCCGCCGGAGGGCGTGCTCTCGGTGTTCTCGCTGCCGTCGTCCTCGTCGTCGCCCTCGTCGCGCTGATGGTCAACATCTTCCGGGGAGACGATGGCACCGCGCTCCCCGAAACATCCTCGACGACGACCACGACGACGGTGCCGGTCATCGTCAGCGAGATCTTCCCGACATCGGTGAAGGCGAGTTCGCAGCTCTCGGATCGGTTCGGCCCCGAGAACCTCATCGACGGTGATCCAGAGACACGTTGGAACGACGACGGTCTCCGCGGGGTCGGAGCATGGCTCGAGTTCACGTTCGCCACGCCCGTTCAGATCACAGAGATCGAGTTCCAGAACGTCACGGACGACGAGGCGTTCCGCAGGAACTACAAGATCCAGGGGTACACGATCACGGTCAACGACCTCAACGTCCCCATCAGCGGCAGATTGGTGAACTCGAACGAGCCCCAACGAGTCCGTGTCGCAAGTGTCGAGACGTACACGCTTCGCATCGAGGTCACCACCACCCACCTCGCCGAACCTGTCGACAACAACCCTCCCTTCGACGAGCTCGCACTCGAAGAGGTCCGGTTCTTCGGAGTCGAGAAGTAGCAGATGCGTGTCGCCGTAACCGGCGCAGGTGGCCACCTCGGGGGAGTTCTCGTCCGTCGGCTCCTCGACGACGGACACGACGTCGTTGCGGTCGATCTCGTGCGGACCCGTGCACTCGACGGCCTCGCTATCGACTACATCGAGGGTGACGTACTCGACCGACAGGCCATGGAGAACGCTTTCGATGGAGTCGACGTGGTGTGTCATCTCGCAGCGATCATCTCCGTCGTGGGAGATCCGACGGGTCTCGTGCGAAGGGTCAACGTCGAGGGACCCGAGATCGTTGCAGACGCTGCAATGTCCGCCGGGGTCCGCAGGATGGTTCACTGCAGTTCGGTTCACGCCTTCGATCTCTCGGCAGCCACCGAGCCGCTGACCGAAGCGGCGCCGCGGGCCGTCCATCCACGACTTCCCGCGTACGATCGTTCGAAGCGGGCAGGGGAACAAGCCGTGCAGTCGCGTGTCGCGGCGGGGCTCGACGCCACCATCATCAACCCTACAGGAGTGATCGGACCGTACGACTTTGCACCGTCGCGTATGGGTGAGGTGTTCCTCGCGATCCGAGTTCGTCGCCTCCGCGGCACGATCGACGGGGGGGGTTCGACTGGGTCGACGTGCGAGACGTCGCGTCGGGGATCGTCGCAGCGATCGACTCCGGAAGAACGGGAGAGAACTACCTCTTGTCTGGCCACCGTGTCTCGATGCCCGATCTCGCCTCTACGGCAGCAGCGGCAGCGGGAGTCGACCCACCTGCGTACACGCTGCCGACGTGGCTCGCGAGGCTGTGGGGGCCGAGGCACCCGCCTCGCTCGTCGAAGCGACAGCCCCCTCGCTCTCACCGAGGAGTCACTCCACGCCTTGTTCAACGGCCCGAGCGTCTCATCGGCGAAGGCCCGGGCAGAACTCGGCTACGAGGCGCGCCCCTTCGAGGAAACGGTACGCGACATCTACGCGTGGTTCGAGGCGTAGCGGAGCGAGAACTTCGCTGTGCTCAGCGCCTGCTGGGATGGGTTGATCTCTGACTACGTCAACTGCTGTACGGGCTTCATGGAGTCGACTGTTGCACCGTTTCGACACAGAACGTGGCGATCGTCGGTCCCCCTCGAACCTGGATCCGCTGTGTGACGCCGTGCCGCCCAGCTCCTTCTCCCATCCCCCCTTCAGCCTCGATCCGCTGTTCGACGCCGCGATCCCGGGCCTCTTCTTCCGGCCCCCCTTCAGGGGGGACAAGCGAGTCCTCAAGCGAGAGCGGTACGGCATGGTCTTCCGTCCCCCCTTCAGGGCGGGACAAGCGAGTCCTCGAGCGAGGGGGACCGCGAGCCCGCGAGCGCGGTACGAAACGGACCCGCGCACAGGTTGATTCCACTTCGTGCTCGCAGGCTCGCCCTCCCCCCCCTGCATCGCTCCTGCGTCGCTCTGCCATCCCCCCTGAAGGGAGGACAGAAAGGTGCACCAGTCAACA
>JAJRYI010000163.1 GCA_024275815.1 Actinomycetes bacterium
GCCCACCGATGAGCAGCATCGGCGTGTTCGCGAAGTACGCGTTGGCAACGCCGGTGAGGGCGTCCGTCACCCCGGGGCCTGCGGTCACGATCGCCACGCCGGGCTTCCCGGTGAGCCTGGCGTACGCATCGGCGGCGTGCGCTGCGGCTTGTTCGTGGCGCACGTCGACGATGTCGATGCCCTCGAGGACACACCCGTCGATCACCGGCAACACGTGGCCCCCGGTCAGCATGAAGACCGTCTCGACACCTTCGCGCTTGAGTGCCCGTGCGATCACCTGACCGCCGTGGATCTTGGCCATGTACGCTCCTTGCGTTTCGCGCTCGCTGGTACTCCAGAGTACCCGAGGATTCGGTTGGTACCATTGCGGGGATGTGGAGCGAACATACGGTTCCGTACCGTCGCCTCGTTGATGAGCCCATCGCTTCGATACGGGATTGAATCTCCCGGCATAGATTCTCGTTCACCTGTGTTGACGAGCAGAGACGAATAGGACCAGGTATCACCGTGTTCAAGAAGAAACCCAAAGCGCGCAAGATCATGTCGATGCAAGAGATCGACGAACTGACGTCGACCGGCAAGCCCGTCCTCGTGGACTTCTACCAGGTCGGGTGTGCACCGTGCCAGGTCATGGACGGCATCATGAACGAGCTGTCACGTGAGTACGGCTCGTCTGCCCACATCGTCAAGGCAGATATCGCACGGGTCCCAGACGCGATGGACAAGTTCAAAATCCGCTCGACACCCACGATGGTGCTCCTTGCCACCGCACCGCCGAAGAAGTCCAAGAAGTCCCGCAACCGCCAAGGCGGAACCCCGGGAGGGAAACGCCCCGTGACCCAACGCTGGCGTGCTTCGGGCCTCGTCCAAAAGGACCAACTCGCCCGCCTCCTCGAGTCCAACGGCGCCCGCAAAGCCACCGCTTAGGACTCTGGCGTCCACAGGCGCAATATGTTGCGGTTCTGGACGCCAGACGCCTGGGAGTAGTCGCCGGACCGGTCGAGTGGGCACGTTTCTAGAGCTGAGTGCCTAGGGTCGGATGATGTAACGAACATCACTGATGCTGCTCACACTCGCGCTCGTTGCAGCAGCATGCACATCGACGAGCGATCAACCTCCCGCCCCTGAGACGACCACCTCACGTGTGGACGCTCGAGACACATCGACACCCACCAGCACTGCTGCACATGGAAGCACAACCACCACGACCATCGCCGGACGCATCATCACCGAGGCCGAACCTGTCGAGCCCTCGAGTGCTGAGGCTGCACTCCAACAGGACAGAGAAGCCAACGATGGGTCGCTCTCACTCGAGATGAGCCTCAACCTGTTCGCATCGATCTACGGGACTCTGCCCGGCGTCACCTCGACGACCATCGAACCGCGCCCGGGTGATGGATCTCTTGCGATCCGATCCGTACTGGCCAACTGGGACGAGCTCGATCCCGATACACAAGACGCGGTCTCTGCAGCGTTGGCACCGGGCCAACGAGCAGAGACGATCGCTCTCGCCGGTGAGGTCACCGCGATCCGAGCCCAGTCCGACACAGTGCTCGCCGAGGCGACCATGGCTGCGGACGTAGCAGAGATCCTCATCGAGGAACAGCTCGGTCGACCGCTCGGTATCCCGATGACCATCTCGGTCCTCGACGCACCGATCGGTGGAGACAATGTTCTCGCCGACGCTTCTCCGATGCGCTCGGGCATGTTCGCTACTTCGGGTACACCCGATAGCTGCTCGATCCGGATCTTCCCCCTCAGCGAGGGCACATCACTCGAGACGACCGTGACCCACGAGGTCTACCACTGCTTCCAGTTCACGATGGCGTCGGACGTATCGAAGGTTCTCCGTGGCCAGGACTGGATCATCGAGGGACAGGCGCAATGGGTCGGGGCTCGTCTCGGTGGTGTTGGGGACACCACAGAGGGCTGGTTCTACGACTGGATGGCATCGCCGGCAACGAGCCTTTTCTCGCTGGACTACGCGGCGGTCGGCTTCTACTGGGTCCTCGAAACGGCGGGGGTCGACCCATGGCAGGCGATGCCTGCGATGCTCGGTCAACGAGGACCATCCGCGGTGGAAGCAACGGGAGGTGACCCGATACAGATGTGGCGCCTGGCACTGACCTCGATGCCTCGAAGAAGCGTGGCACCCAGACTCGACCTACCGCCAGAGTGGGACTTCACTCCAGATGACGTCCCTTGGATGGGGATGCGGGTAGCGACCAACGTATCGCCGTCATCGCCGTTCGAGCGATCGAAGCCACAGACGGCCTTCAGCAGGTCAGGGACCCTCATGGCGACACTCGAGGGAGACATCGTCGAAGTCACGGCTGATGGGGGCCTGGGCTCGCTCGCCTTCGAGCGCGGCGACCCGACCGTGACATGGAGTGGATCGTACGATCAGGAGTTCTGCCTCAACGAAGACGGGGCCGGCTGTACGCGTCAGGCAGCAGAGCCACTTCCCAAGGGCACCAACACACTCGCTATCGGCCTTGCGGTCATCGACCCTGCGA
>JAJRYI010000164.1 GCA_024275815.1 Actinomycetes bacterium
CATCCTCGAGGTACGCGGAGAGATCTACCTGCCGGTCTCGGAGTTCGAGGCACTCAACGCTCGACAAGCAGCAGCGGGGGAGCGGCCGTTCATCAATCCGAGGAACACCGCGGCAGGGTCGATACGCCAGAAGGATCCGGCCATCACCGCGTCGCGCAACCTCGCCGTGTGGATCTATCAGCTCGGCTACGTCGAAGGAGGGCCAGCGTTCCCGACCCACACCGAGCAGATGCGCTGGCTCACCGAACTGGGGTTGCGGGTCAACCCGGCCAACGCGACCGTTGAGACGTTCGACGAGGTCCTGACGTACATCGACGACGCAACGCAGCACAGACATGATCGGGACTACGAGACCGACGGCATCGTCATCAAACTCGACTCGATCGACGACCAGCGCAGTGTCGGGTTCACTGCACGGTCACCACGGTGGGCCATCGCCTTCAAGCTCCCGCCCGAAGAGAAGACGACGCTCTTGCGTTCGATCGAGATCAACGTGGGGAGAACCGGCGCCGTGACGCCGTACGCCGTCATGGAGCCGGTATTCGTCGGTGGAGTGACGGTCACGAACGCGACGCTTCACAACGAGGGCGAGGTACATCGCAAGGACGTCAGGCCCGGCGACACGGTCATCGTGCGCAGAGCCGGCGACGTGATCCCCGAGGTCGTCGGTCCGGTGCTCGACAAGCGGCCCGCCGGCCTGCCCGAGTGGCACATGCCGGAGAACTGCCCGTTCTGTGGCAACCCGATCGTGCTTCCCGAGGGTCAGGCGAAGGCGAAGTGCACGGGCGGGTACGCCTGCCCGAGCAGGCTGCGGGAGTACCTCTTCCACTTCGCGAGTCGCGGTGCCATGGACATCGAGGGTCTCGGCTACAAGACGGTCGACGCGCTCGTCGAGAGGGGACTGATAGATGACCCAGCGGACATCTACCAACTCACCGTCGAGGACTTGCTCGAGTTGGAAGGCTGGAAGGAGACGTCCTCGAACAATCTGATAGCCGCCATCGAGTCGTCGAAGACCCGACCTCTGGGCAAGCTCATCTTCGGACTCGGCATCGATCACGTCGGAAGTACCGTTGCATCCCAGCTTGCCAGGCACTTCGGATCCCTCGAAGCGCTCATGTCGGCAGACGTCGATGAGATCGCTTCGATCAGTGGGATCGGTCCCGAGATCGCGAACTCCGTCGTGTCGTGGTTCTCGGACGGCGACAACGCCGAACTCGTTTCGCGGCTCACCTCGAGTGGCGTATCGACGGTCGAGACCTCAGACACCACCCGGGCGCTACCCCAGGTACTCGATGGTGTGACCGTCGTCATCACCGGAACGCTCGATGACTACACACGCGGCTCGGCGAAGGCTGCCGTGGAAGAGCGAGGAGGCAAAGTGACCGGGTCCGTGTCGTCGAAGACCGACGCTCTGGTCGCAGGACGAGATGCGGGCACCAAGCTGGCCAAGGCCGAAGCGCTCGGCGTTGTGGTCCTCGACGAATCCGGGTTCAAGGATCTGCTCGAACGCGGGCGGATGGCGTTGGCAGCCGAATAGGAGTGTTGCAATCCCACCCGTACCGGGGTGGGGTGTGGTAGATTCGCACGAGATCGACCATCGAGAGAACGCGGTCCCCGTGGTTCTCGCGAGGGACGGTCGCCGGCTCTATGAAGGAAGCGTGCGCTATGGACCGAACCCAGGCTGACGACTCTGTGACAGACCCTGTATCGGAAGGGAGCGGGAGCATGAGCGGTGCGAAGGTGTGGCTCATCGGGTTCGGGATCTTCGCCTACTTCACGATCACCACCGCGTGGCTGCCGTCCAAGTTGTTGCAGGGCCCCCTTGCAGGGAGCAGCCGGTTCGTCCAGGACCTCGTGACGCTCATCGTGTGGGGGTTCTTTCTCGGTGCCGGCATCCTGGCACTGCGCAAGGCACAGAAACGCGGTTTGATCTGATGCAGGAACTGGACTTCTTCGACAGCAACATCCCGTGCCTTGCAGCGTGCCCCGTCAACACGAACGCGGGCCTGTACGTTGCCGCGATCGCTGAAGGCGACGATGAGGGTGCCTACCTCGCTGCGCGACTGCCCAACCCGTTCGCATCGGTGTGTGCCAGGGTGTGTGCCGCGCCATGTGAGGATGCCTGCCGTCGGGGAACACTCGATGCCCCCGTCGCGATACGAGCGCTGAAGCGCTTCGTGACCGAGCAGTACGGGGTCGAAGCCGGCTCTGCATCGCTCGTATCTGAAGTCGCCAAAGCACCATCGGTACAGAGGCCCGAGAGCATCGGGATCATCGGTGGTGGCCCCTGCGGCCTTGCAGCGGCTCACGACCTGGCCAAGCTCGGCTACCAGGTCACGATCTATGAAGCCACCGACATCCTTGGGGGGATGATGGTGATGGGCATCCCGGAGTACCGGCTGCCTCGTGATCTCGTCGCCGCCGAGATCCAGACGATCATCGACATGGGTGTCGAGGTGCACTACAACACACAGCTCGGTGTGAACGCGAACCTCACCGAGATCAGAGAACGCCACGACGCCGTGCTCGTGGCGATCGGTGCAACTCTCGGGCGGGGCCTGGACCTCGAGGGCCATGAAGCTGATGGAGTTCTGCGGGCCATCGAGTACCTCATCAACGCCAACCGGGGATTCGCCGTCGATATCGGTGAGCGGGTCGTGGTCATCGGTGGTGGTGACGTCGCCATGGATGCTGCACGCACAGCGCTGCGAACCGAGGCGTATGAGGCGAAGGCGGGAAGTCAGAACACCGACCGATCCGTCATGACCGCAGCACTCGACGCTGCACGAACCGCTGCACGAGGCGGTGCCAGGCAGGTGACCGTCATCTCGCTCGAATCGAAGGAAGAGATGCCTGCCGACGAGTTCGAGCTCGAAGAGGCGATCCGGGAGGACATCGGGTTCATCAACCGGAGAGGCCCTGCCAAGATCTTGACGAAGGACGGAAAGGTCGTTGGGCTCGAAACGGTCGGCGTCAAGTCCGTGTTCGATGAGGATGGCCGGTTCTCACCGGTGTTCGATCCCGACGACCTTGAAACGATCGAGGCCGATACGGTGATCCTCGCGATCGGTCAGGCCATCGACGTCGAGGCGCTCGGCCCCGACGGGCCCGAGATCACGCCGAGGAAGACGATCGGTGTCAGACCTGATGACCTCGCAACGTCCCTGCCGATGGTGTGGGCAGGAGGTGACGCCGCTCACGGTCCCCGCAGCTTGATCGACGCGATCGCCGACGGCAGGAAGGCAGCTTCCCAGATCCACCAGGCCTTCGGTGGTGCAGTCGAGGAACGTGTCAAGGGCCACATGGTCAAGTTGCAGCAGTTCCACAGGTTCGACGATCGGTACGACACGATCGAGCGGGTGAGCGTCCCGACCATCGCTACCGATCGCCGGATAGGCCTCAGCGAGGTGGAAACGGGGTTCACCCCCGAACAAGCGCGTTGTGAAGCACAGCGGTGTCTCCGTTGCTTCGCGAACATCCTGCTCGAAGCCGACAAGTGTGTGCTCTGTGCGCTGTGTGTCGATGTCTGCCCCGTCAAGGTCATCTCGATCGTTCCATCACAAGAGATCGATCCTGAGAAGGTGGGAACGACCGCACTCGTACTCGACGAGCGTGGATGTATCAGATGTGCCCTGTGCGTCGAGCGCTGTCCGACCAACGCTCTGTCGATGGGGATATGGTCCGGGGTGGGTGTGCCTGCCGGCGTATCGATGCCCATCGAACTGACGATGCCGGTGGGAATGGGAGGCAACACATGAGCCTGATCGATCAGATTCGCGAGTCCACGATCGGACGGTCGTTCTGGCGGGCGCCAAAGCGCGTCACTGATCGGGATCGTGCAGCCGGTCACTGGAGTAACTTCCTCCTGCACATCTATCCGGTGAAGGTGAGGAGACGGGAAGCCAGTTTCCGCTGGTCCTGGTTCCTCGGGGTGACATCGATGGTGTTGTTCGGGTCGCTCGTTGCGTCGGGTGTCTACCTGATGTTCTTCTACGTTCCGTCGCCCTCGACCGCCTACGGGGACATCAACTTCCTCCAGACGAACGTGGCCTTCGGGCAGTACATCCGAAACATCCACCGTTGGTCCGCTCACCTCATGGTGCTTGCAGTCGCTGCACACATGGCGAGGATGTTCTACCGCGGTGCGTACAAGCCGCCTCGCGAGTTCAACTGGGTGGTCGGGGTCGTCCTCCTCGTCCTCACGTTGCTGCTGTCGTTCACCGGCTACCTGTTGCCGTGGGACCAGCTGGCGTACTGGGCCGTGACCGTGGGAACGTCGATGGCGGACTTCGTCCCGTTCATCGGTGACACCATCCGTGCAATGCTGATCGGTGGTACCGAGGTCGGTGCTCAAACACTGGTTCGGTTCTACGTCCTGCACGTCGCCGTCTTGCCCGCGGCACTGATCGGGTTGCTGCTGCTCCACTTGTGGCGGTGGCGAAAGGACTCGATGCTCGACTTCGGAACCGACAAGGCGAGCTTTGCACCGGTCGTTGCTGAGACGGTGCCTGCGGGTGACCAGCGCATCCTCGGCTACGTAGAGGGCTCACCACCCGTAGGAGATCGCAAGGTGCCTGCCGAGGAGGACGCGGTCATGGTGTGGCCGCATCTGCTGATCCGCCACGCCGTTGCTGCGCTGACGGTGATGGTCTACGTGCTCCTCCTTGCACTGGCTTTCAACGCACCGCTCGATGAGATGGCGAACCCAACGGTGACGCCGAACCCGGAGAAGGCACCGTGGTACTTCGCTGCCCTTCAGGAACTGCTGTTCCGGTTCCATCCGTTGGTCGCCGGCGTCCTCGTGCCGACGGCGATCCTCGTTGGTCTCGTCGGCTTGCCGTACTTCGACCGGAACCCTGAAACGCGTATCAAGAAGCGCAAAGTGGCTGTGGCCACATTCACGATCTTCATGGTCGTGTGGATCATCCTGACGATCATCGGATTCGCCTTCCGGGGACCCAACTGGGGCTGGGTCTGGCCGTGGCAGGAATGGTATGGAAAGCTATGAGTGAAGATCTACAACGTCGCAAGTTCCTCTCCCGGATGTGGAAGGGAGGGTTGGCGATCATGGCAGGTGCCGCGGCGTGGACGTCGTGGGATTTCCTGCAACCAGTCGCAGGCCAGGCCGGTGGCCCGATCGCGACCGTCGCCCCGGACGTCGTACCGACGGAGAGCGTGCTCGAGGTCCCCGCGATGCGCGGGTACCTCACGGAAGCCGCCGGTGAGGTGGTCCCGCTCTACTGGAAGTGCCCGCACCTTGGATGCAAGGTGCCGTGGTGTGAGAGTTCGGGCCAGTTCGAGTGTCCGTGCCACGGCTCCGTGTTCAACAGGATCGGTGAGTACCGCAGGGGACCCGCACCGAGAGGGATGGACAAGTACGAGTTCGAAGTCATCGACGGTGTCATCGTTCCCGACACGTCCAAGATCATTCGCGGTGCACCCGCAGGAACCGCTGAGACCATCGATGAGCCGCCCCGCGGCCCCGAATGTATCGACCCGACACTGGAGTAGATGCTGAGCATGCCTACGAATGGAAACGGCCTCGAGAGCCGCACGAATCGATGGATGATCGCAGGCCTCGCGCTGATGCTGATCGGCGTGCTCGCTTTCCCGATCTATCGCATCTATGAACCGGTCCAACGAGCCGAGGCAGCCGAGGAGACGCAGAGGAACCTGGCGCTGGCGGGTGAGAGCCTGTGGAGTTCCACATGCGCGTCATGTCACGGATCGTTCGGCCAGGGCGTCGACGCCCCAGCGTTGAACTCGATCCAGTTCCTGACGATCGCCTCCGATGAACAGATCCTCTCGATCGCCAGTTCAGGAGTACCCGGCACCGAGATGTCTGCGTACGGCCAGCAGTTCGGTGGACCCCTGACACAGGAGCAACTCGTCTCCGTCGTTGCGTGTATCCGCTCGTGGGAGGACACCGCGCCCGACAGGCCCGACTGGAGGGAGATGCTCGAGGCAGGCGGTGGCGGCCACGATGAGGCCCCAGCCGACGGTGACGGTCACGACGAGGCCCCACCTGCAGACGACCACGACGCCGACGGTGCAGACGACCACGACGAGGTTTCCTCAACCGATGGACCACCTGCCTGTGGCCCCGACTACGACATCGCGGCCTTTGCCGACCACGACGCCGACGGTGCAGACGACCACGACGAGGTACCTGCCGAGGACGCCGACCACGCCGAAGACGGCGATGCCGATGCAGACGGCCACGACGAGGGCACGTCCAGCCACGACGGCTGACAAAGAGTCACCCCGGCCGAAAGTGCGGGGATGTGAAGCGTCAGATGTCGGGCGTGAACGACGAGGACACGTCGAGATGCGCAACATCGGCGCCTGTGGCAGCACGCAAGACCAGGGCGCTTGGCTCGAGATCGTCGAGGGAGAGCGCCGCTGTGGCAGCGTTGCCACGCCCGAACATGCCGATACCGATCCCGAGGGCGATCACGAGGGGTATCGCAGCGGTCCACGTCGGTGCCGTGACGGTCGACAGGAGCGGGACGAAGAACCCGAGCGTGATGAAGATCAACGCCGCGAGAGGTGTCACGTAGGGGATGAGTGACGATAGGACGGTGACGTCGATGAGGGCGATCGCCATCATGGCGATCAGGAACCCACCGGCCATCGACCATGCGAAGA
>JAJRYI010000165.1 GCA_024275815.1 Actinomycetes bacterium
CAGGCCGACGAGGGGTGCCATGAACATCCACTTCGTCAGCCTGCGCCGCATCCTCGGGTTGCGCGGTGAGGAGCCGCTGGGGCTCCTCACCACTGCATCCTTGACATCAGCCACCCTGGTTGAGAACCTCCTGGGCGCGAGTCGCCGCGTCGGTGATCGCCGCATCGACGGACTTCTGCCCGGCGACCGCCGCGTTGAGCTCTTCGCCCACCACGTTGATCATCTCCTCGGCGTTCGGACCGTCTGCAAGCGGCATCGCGTCCTCGAGGATCGCGGCAACCGTCGTGTAGTACTCCTCGCCGAATCCCTGCGACCATACGTCGGGATCGTTCATCACACTGGCACGAACGGGCGCACCGCCGGCGATGACTCTCGCTGTTGCCTGCTCCTTGCCACTGATCCATGACACGAAGGTCCAGGCTGCATCCTTGACGTTCGAGTTCGCAGGAAGCGACCAGTACCAGGCTCCAAGCACCGATTTGCCTCCGGGAACCTCAGCGACCTTGAACTTGCCGGTGAGATCACCGGCAGGGCCATCAGGACTGTTGAGCGTCGGGAGCATCCAGTTGTACGAGATCATCTGAGCTGCCTGGCCACCGGCGACAGCTCGCAGCGACTCGTCGAACGACCAGTTGAGGGAGTTCTCCGGTGCGTAGGAGTTGTAGAACTCGATGTACGTCTCGAGAGCGGTCCGCGCTTCGGGGCTGTCGAGGATGACCTTGTTGTCGGCATCCTGGATGGCGCCGCCTGCAGCGAAGAGGTAGTTCGCCCACTCTTCGAAGATCTTGTACCCTTTCTGGGGCTGCATGGCAATGCCCGACATGTCCGCCGTCGTCAGTGCCGCTGCCGCTGTTCCGAACTCCTCGAGCGACGTGGGGGCTTCGATGCCCGCTGCCTCGTAGAGATCGGCCCGGTAGATCAGACTCAACCCGTAGTTGTAGAAGGGGATACCGAAGATCCCGCTATCGACTTCAGCGATCGTCCTCAGCGGCTCTGAGAAGTCCTCGTAGTCGTAGCCATCGGTCGATGAGATTCGCGATGTGAGGTCTTCGAGGAATCCGGCGGACGCGAAGTCGTACATCCACGGGTTGTCCACGATGATCAGGTCGAAGGTCGGATCCGATGCAAGGAACGACGACACGATACGGTCACGCATCTGGTCGTAGGGCATCGCTTCGATCTCGATGGTGATATCGGGGTACTCGGCGTTGAAGTCGGCGACCATCGCAGTCACGATGTCCGTATCTGGCACTTCCTCCATGATGACACGCACGGTGGACGAGCCATCCGCCTCCGGTGCCGTCGTCGTCGGTGCTGCATCACCGTCGCTGGAGCCCGATTAGCACGCACTGGCGACCAGTGCGAGCAGTGCGAAGAGCACCACGAGCATCCCGGGTAGTTTCCGTTTCTTGATCATGTTTTCTCCTTGTCCTGGTAGCTATGTCTGTCTCTGCCGATTCCGCTGATCGGCTAGTCCATGAAGGCCCCCCCGTTGACGGAGATCGCCTCGCCTGTGATGAACCCCGCCGCGTCGCTCAGGAGAAACGCAACGACGGATGCAACGTCCTCTGGAGTTTCCAGACGACCCATGGGTGTGTCTGCGATGTAGAGGCGCTTAACCTCGTCCACCCCGACACCTCGAAGATGTGCCTCCCACGCCAACTCACGCTCCTGCATACCTGTGACGACGTATCCAGGGCACACGGAGTTGACACGGATCCCGGCTGGTGCGAGCTCAGCTGCCATCGCCTGGGTGAGACCGACGACCGCGAACTTCGAGGCGACGTAGTGGGCGAGGAACGGTGCCGCACCCGCCTTGCCTGCCATCGAAGCGACGTTCACGATCACGCCATCGATGTCGGAGGACTGGAACCTGCGGGCGGCTTCTTGTCCCGACAGGAACACGCCTTTGGCGTTGATGTCCATGTTGCGGTCCCACTCTTCCTGTGGGATCTCGGTGAACGGGTACATCGAAGACACCCCGGCGTTCGAGACCCAGCCGGTGAGCGGGCCAAAAGCCCTCTCTGCCGCTTCGGCGGCGGCGGCCAGCGATTCGGGATCCGTGACGTCGAGCCTGAGGCCAAGCGTGTCGAGTTCGTCCGCCACGACGCGGGCTGCATCCTCGTCGATGTCGGTGACGATCACACGGTCCCCGCGACCGGCGAGTTCTCTGGCGATCGCTGCACCGATTCCAGCACCGGCACCGGTGATGAGAACGTTCATGTGAACACCTCTTTCAACGTGGGGTAGAGCTCCCGGTAGATCTGATACGCCTCTTGGTACCGCGGGTCGGGGTCTGGTTCGATGCAGGGTGAAGATTCGAGCATTCCGGTGATCGCCGTCCAGTCATCGATTGCTCCAGTCCCCACGCCGGCAGCGAACGCGACACCGAAGGCGGATCCTCCGGTGAACGCGATGGGCTCGACCGGTCGCTCGAGAACGTCGGCGATGATCTGCGTCCATACGCTCGACGTACTCCCACCGTCGGTCAGGCGGATTCGTGTCGGAGCGAAACCGAGTTCGGTGAACACCTCGAGGTGGTGTTTGAATCCGTACGCGACCGATTCGAGAACCGCCCGGAAGAGGTCCCCTCGCCGGTGTCCGAGGTGAAGCCCGACGAACGCTCCCCGGGCGTTCGGGTCGTTGATCGGGGTCTTCTCCCCGAGCAGGTAGGGAAGGGCTACGACACCCGAAGCACCCGGGGAAGACTGCGCTGCCTCAGCGTCGAGCTGTTCGAGGGAAGCAGATCCGGCCAGCTCACGTTGGAACCACCGGATGAAGCTGCCGCTCGCAGCCATGCACCCGTTGGGGAGGTACCGACCCGGCACGAGGTGGAAGTCCAGGTAGAGCCGATCATCGACCAACGGTCGGTCGGTGGTGAGGAGGATGTCGCCTGCTCCACCGAGCTTGACAACGAGATCACCCTGTTCGATGGCCCCGGCTGAGAACGCCGACGCGACATGATCTGCGGCACCTGCGACCACGGGTGTGCCGGGATCCAGTCCGGTCGACCGCGCTACCTCTTTACCAATGGCTCCAACCACCGTGGAAGGGTCGTTGATCGGTGGCAGAAGACGCTGATCGACGTTGGCCTCCTCGAGGATGTCGGGAGCCCACTCGCCGGTGTTCAAGTCGTACAAACCGCTCTCGAGCGCCCAGTTGCGCTCGATCGTCGGGGTTCCCGTCAGGCGGTACGTGATGAAGTCGTACGAGCCCATGATCCAGCGCACCTGGGACCAGACCTCGGGCTCGTTGCGCTGGATCCACAGCAGGGTCGGTGCGATCGACTGTTGCGTGATCGGAGAGCCTGTTCTCGTGACGATCTCATCGTCGGGAAACCGTTCTCGCAGTTCTCCGATCTCTCGGATCGCCCGACTGTCGTTCTGCTGGATCGAGGGTCGCAGAACGTCGCCGTTGCGGTCCACGAGGACGACGCACGGGACCATGCCGCTGACACCGACGGCACCGATGTGTCTTGCCCCAGCCGCCTCCTGGATCAGCTCCACGACGTTGTTCCACCACTGAGCCGGATCCTCCTCCGCCCAGCCCGGATGAGGCGACTGTAGATCGCACGGCCGTACCCCGGTTCCGACGATCCCCGCTTCGACGTCGAACACGACGGCCTTCGTTGCCGTCGTCCCGATGTCGATGCCGAGGAGTGCCGTCATCCGCGAGCTGCCTCCACGAAACGCTTTGCACGGCCAGGGTCGACCGGGTTCCATGTATATCCGTCGACCTTGAGGTCAGAGCCCACGATCGCTCCATCGGCAACCGACAGGAACGATGCGATGTTCGTGCTCTTCGCTCCTGTGTTGACGAGTACAGGAGCGTCGTCGCCAACAGCCGATTTCGCTTCCTCGAGCGCCGCGAGATCGGGTTCGGCTCCAGCCATCGGCCCCGAGATCAAGATCGCATCCGGAATGCTCGACACGACCGTTGATCGGGCGACATCGTGCAAGCTGCGCCTTCCGATCGGGGAGGCGAACTCGGGGGTGATGTTCATGAAGATCGCCACGGCGTCCGCATCGAGGCGACGGCGTTCTCGCAACAGTGCACCGGCGTCGGTACTCCACGGACCCATGTCTGACTCGTAGAAACCCGTCACGACCTCGCGCATGAACGACGCCCCGGTAGCGGCTGCGATGGCGAGAGCAGCCGACGCATCCCATAAGAAGTCTGCACCGAACGGTATCGACCGCGGTGCTGCTTCAACGATGACGCGACTCATGACGGCAACACCGTCGTAACCGGCTTCGAAACGGTACGGCCGGTCACCCTCGTTGCAGAACATCACCGCATCGAAGCCGGTATCGACCAGGATCTCGACGTCTTGCTTGAGTGAGTCGATCAGGCCGGCGATCCCGGCGTCGGCGTCGTACAGGGGTGTCCCCGGTAGCGGCGGCACGTGCGCCATTGCGATGAGCGGTTTGTCTTCAGGAAAGATTCGATGGAAGCGTTCGTTCACGCCAACATCACCTCCACGGTGTCTTGTAGGGCCTCGATGTCATCGTCTGGGACATCGGGCCGGTCGTCGGTCACAACTACGTCGATCTCAGAGAGTGGGCATACCTTGGCAAAGGCGACGTTCCCGAGCTTCGAGCGATCTGCGACGACCATGCGCGACTGAGCCGACTCGAGGGCTCTGCGCTTGACTCTCGCATCGTCGAGGTTGTACTCGGTGACACCTGCGGTTGGGTGGATACCGCCGACGCCCATCACGAAGTGGTCGAAGATGAAGTTCTCGAAGGCCACTTCGGCGAGCGGCCCGACGAGGGACAGTTCACCGGGGCGTATGGATCCACCCGTCAGCATGAGGCGGATTCCCGGGCTGTCTGCAAGTTCGGTGGCGATACGCAGGCTGGGTGTGAGAACGGTGAGTTGAGACCGATCTCGCAACAGGTGGGCGACGGCAAGGGTCGTCGAGCCGACATCGAGGATCACCGTATCGCCGTCGTGGATACGCGAGGCGGCGAGGTCGGCGATGCGCTCCTTCGCCGACTGGGCGAGAAGGGCACGGCTTGCGAACGGCGGTTCGTACGAGCCGGAAACAGCAGACACCGCTCCTCCGTGGGTGCGTTTGAGGAGTCCCTGCTGTTCGAGCGTCTCGAGGTCCCGACGGATGGTCATGTCGGATACATCACAGATCTCCTGCAGGTCGGCGACGCGAACACTGCCCTGTGAGGCCAGCCTCTCGAGGATCAATCCCTGTCGTTGTTCGAACTGCATGTGCATTTCAACATAATGGATGTTGATATCAACGTCAACTGGCGTTCATCTTGTTTGATCACCCCGTTCCCGGATCGATCCCTCCTGGGGAGGTATCCACCTGTTTGGAACCGTCTCGCTCTGTGCACCGGTAAGGCGTCACAGACCTACATGGGGCCAGTCCACCACCATCACCGGCGCGACCCGTCGCGAACCCCGTCTCGTGGAAAACGGACATCCCTTCGCTCTGGCAACGCGAGGCCCGGGCCAATAGGGTTCCTTGTATGACGACCGTACGACCTGCCGCCGTCGCCGGATCGTTCTATCCGGCCGATCCGGATGAGCTCCGTTCATCGATCGAGCATCTCCTGACAGCACGGCCGATCACCGAGATCGACCTCGACCCTGAGATGGTCATCGTCCCCCACGCCGGTCATGTCTACTCGGCGGCCATCGCGGCGAGTGCCTACCGTGTGCTCGGAGCGGTCGAGCACCCACCACAACGGATCCTGCTCATCGGCCCCTCACACTTCGCACGGTTCGTGGGCATGGCAACGCCCGGTGTCGACGCCCTCGCAACACCTTTGGGACTCGTCCCGGTGGACCGCGAACTCACCGCGGCGGCCGAAGCCTTCACCTCCGTCACACCCCTACCCGCAGCACATGGCCGGGAGCACAGTCTCGAGGTGCAACTCCCCTTCCTCCAGGTGGTCCTCGGTGAGTTCGCGGTGCTTCCTCTCCTGACGGGGGACGTGACCGGTGAGTCCGTAGCCGCCGTGCTCGACACACTTGTCGACACACCGGGGGTCTTCAGCGTCGTCAGTTCGGACCTGTCGCACTATCTCGACTACCACACCGCCCGTCGCAAGGACTCCGCAACGGCCGGGGCGATCACGGCACTTCGGCCGGAGGATGTCGGTGCAGACGATGCCTGTGGGCGCATTGCAGTTCAGGCCGCGTTGCTGGTCGCTCGGAAGCGAGGGTGGGGATGCCGTCTCCTCGATCTCGCCTCATCGGGCGACACGGCGGGTTCCCGTGATCGGGTGGTGGGGTACGGTGCGTTCGCCCTTGGACCGTGGGCTTGATCACTCGCGACTGGTGAAGTCGAGCGGACGCCGCCGTGCACCCCAGGTACCGGGTCCACCCGGATCGAAGACCCCTGCACAAAGCGTCCCGCACTCGCCGCATCGGCCTGCAACGTCGATCCCCCACCGGCCGAGTTGGTACCAGTCACGCTCGATGAGGACGTACCCACATCGGTGGCAGTACGTGGTCTGTCCGGCCGGGTCGTGGACGTTGCCCGTATAGACGTACCGGATGCCGTTGTTGAGCGCGATCTGTCTCGCCATCGTCAGTGTCCCGGGTGGTGTGGAAGGTACGTTGAGCATCTTGAAGTCCGGGTGGAACGAAGAGAAGTGCAGGGGAACGTCCGGTCCGAGGTGTTCGGCGAACCACGATGTGAGCTGGTGGACCTCATCGGGTGAGTCGTTGAGCCCGGGGATCAGCAGCGTCGTCACCTCCAGCCACACGTCCGTCTCGGTACGCACGTACTCGAGCGTCTCGAGGATCGGTTCGAGGTGGCCTCCGCAGACCTTGCGGTAGAACTCTTCGGTGAACCCTTTGAGGTCGATGTTCGCCGCATCCATGTGCGAGTAGAACTCGGCTCGTGGCTCCGGCATCACGTACCCGGAGGTGACGGCCACCGCCTTGATCCCTTCTCCATGACATGCGACCGCGACGTCTATCGCGAACTCGTGGAAGATGACGGGATCGTTGTAGGTGAACGCGACGCTGGTGCACCCGAGGTCGTGGGCGCGCCGAGCGATGTCGCGCGGTGTTGCCCGATCGGTCAGCGTGTCGTACTCGCGGGACTTCGAGATGCTCCAGTTCTGGCAGAACCGGCACGTCAGGTTGCATCCAGCGGTCCCGAACGACAGGACGGGTGTCCCCGGGTGGAAGTGGAAGAGAGGCTTCTTCTCGATTGGATCGATGCAGAATCCACTCGCCCGTCCGTGGGTCGTGAGCACGATCTCGTCATCGAGGCGGGCACGCACGAAGCAGAGACCTCGTTGGCCCTCGTGCAGCTTGCACAGACGTGGGCAGAGGTCACATTGGACCCGGCCGTCGTCCAGGGTGCTCCAGTACCTCGTCGCTGCGATCGATCCCGCAGATATACGCGATGCCATCACCGCGAAACCTACACTCCGATGACCCGGGCGAGAAGAGCGCCCGTTGCGGTCAGGCCGGAGCTTCCCCCTCGGCTGCATCGGGTGTGGCGGTCGATGACCATGGGCCGACGAGACCCAGACCGTAGGTGATGGCGATCGACGTGATCACAGCGATCGCTATGACCGATGCTGCCGGTGGTCCGATACCCACGACGTAGATGCCGAGCACAACGACGCTGAACGGGATCCCGGCTATCGCCGCCGTTGCCACCATGGTCGCACCCACGGCGAGGGCGAGCGGGAATGCGGGGAACAACAGGTGGATGACGGCACCGATCGTCCCACCGATGAAGAACGTCGGGAAGAACGGGCCGCCGTAGAACCCGCTGGTCATGCTGACGGATAGGGTGACGATCTTGAGTGCCACGACACCGACCAGGAGGCCGATCCCGAGCGTTGCAGGGTCATCGACGACGACGCCGAGGGCATCGATGCCTGAGAACAGCGTCGCCGGCATGGCGAAGGCGACGAGTCCGAGGACGATGCCGCCGAGTCCGGTGCGCACGATCACCGGTCCGGGGATCGCCAGCGCGATGCGATCGCTGAGCTTCCCGATCGCTCCGATGACGATCCCGAGGAAGGCACCGACGACACCGACACCGACGGCTGCAGGGAGGTACCAAAGGGAGAACTCGAACTCGGGGAACGAGTAGATGCCGAGGAACGGTGAGCCAAGGAACGGGTACACGATGACGAACGCAACGACACCGGATACGCCTCCCGGGATGATGTGGCGAAACAGCAACCCGACACCGCGTTCGCGTTCGAGCTCGAACGCGAACAGCGCCCCGATGAACGGGGAGCTGAGCAGGGCACCGAGGGCACCCGCCGCGCCGGAGAAGGTCGCCGTGCGGGTCTCGTCCGCCGATGCGTTCGCGCGCTGTGTCAGCATGTTGCCGAACCCGGTTGCCGCCGTCACGAGCGGTGCCTCTGGACCGAGGCTCGCCCCGCCGATGAGCGAGACGAACGAGACCACGACGGCACCCGGCGCCGTCTTCGGGTCGCTGTACCCGTCCTGCAGTTCCTCCAGGAAACCCTTGATCCGTGGCGGGAGGCGGAACACGACGTAGAGACCACCGACGACGAGTCCGGCGACAACCGGCATCAGGAGGGCGCGAGGGCCACCGGAGAACCAATCGAAGGACTCCCCGAGGTCACCCCACAGGGCGCCTTGTACGGCGTGCTCCACCCCGAGGAACACGACGGCGAAGGCACCGCCGAACGCGCCGATCAACGCGGAACGCGCGAGGATCACCCAGTAGGCGGCGGTTCGCAGCGGAGGACGGTGGTCGGGCACGGCCACATCGTACCGCGGGCGGGCGTCGGTGGCGGTTGGCGGGTCGCCGAACGGATCCGTGTCACCCTGCCAGATCGGCGACGACCGCCCCGGTGATGGCAACGAGCTCCCCTGGAGCGATCTGCACCTGGATGCCACGACGACCAGCGGAGACCCAGATCGTGTCGTGGTCCCAGGCCGATGTGTCGAGGAACATCGGGAGGGCCTTGCGTTGAGCGAACGGGCTGATACCTCCAACGACGTACCCGGTCAGGCGTTGCGCGTCCCCAGCAGTGGCCATCCCGGCGTGCTTGCCTCCCGCAGCTCGTGCCAGCTTCTTGAGCGAAAGCGATCCGGACACCGGCACGATCCCAACGACCGGCCGACCATCGACGTCGGCGACGAGCGTCTTGAACAGCCGACCCGGGTCGACACCGAGCGCCGCGGCGACGGCCTCGCCGTACGACCGATCGGACCCGTCGACCTCGTACTCGTGCAGGGTGTAGGCAGCCCCCGCGGTCTCGAGCGCCTGCACGGCCCTTGTTCCTTTCGCCATCAACTCATTATCACCTCACATCGGCATACAGCGGCAACCTCGCCGTGGCCGCGTCAGTCCCCACCGATGAAGGCATCGACCCGAGCGAGGTACCCGGAGCGTTCATCGGGTTCGAGCCAGGCGATCTCGAAGGCGTTTCGCACGAGTCGCGCAACAGTTGTGCTATCGAGATCGGCCTCCTGCTGGAGCCTAAGCAGGTTCTCTTCGATGTAGCCGGGGAAGTACGCCGGGTCGTCCGAGTTGACGGTGACCTTGATACCCCGCTCGAGCAGACCCACGATGAGGTCTGCCTTGGTCCCATCGGTCACGTAAGCGTTCGAGATGGGGCACACGGTCAGCCCGAGACCCCTGCGGACGATCTCACGGCACAGCTCCTCATCCTCGATCGCGTTGACGCCGTGGTCGATCCGTTCGACGCCGATGACGTCGAGACACTGCCAGATGTGTTCGACCGAATCCTCCTGGTCGACGTCACAGTGCATGGTCAATCGGTAACCCCGGCTGCGTGCGTCGGCGAAGACGTCGGTGAACTTGATCGGAGGGTTGCCCTTCTCGTCCGAGTCGAGACCGACCCCGACGATCCAGTCGCGATACTTCTCCGCCTGGTCGAGGGTCTCGGCGGCCGACTCCGCCGACATGTCCCGTAGGAAGCACATGATCAGCTGTGAACGGATGCCGAAGCGCTCCCCGGCATCCCCCTGCGCCCGATGCAGACCTTCGATCACTGTAGAGAACTCGACGCCGCGTGATGTGTGCGCCTGGGGGTCGAAGAACATCTCGACGTACACGACGTTCTCGGCGGCGACCCGGGTGAAGTACGCCATCGCCAGGTCGTAGAAGTCCTCCTCGGCCAGCAGCACCGACATCCCCTCGTAGTACTGAGCGAGGAACGACGGGAGGTCGTCGAAGTCGTACGCCTCACGCATCTCGCCGACGCTCGCATACGGAAGGTCGATGCCGTTCCTCTTGGCCAGCTCGAACTTGAGCTCTGGCTCGAGCGTCCCCTCGATGTACAGATGCAGCTCAGCCTTGGGGATCGCCCCGATGAAGTGTTCGATCGTGGTCACAGGGAAACTCCTCCTCGTGGTTGTGCGTATCGCATCATGACACATCCACCCCACCCTTCTTGCGTAACGCCACCCACTACTTGGGGCTCAATCCTGCAAGAAGGGAGAAACCGGATCTCTGGCCCTGATCTCACGAGCACCGTCGCGCGGCTGCTCAGGTAGGGTCGGGACATGGCCCCAACACGAGTCCGACGTGAGCCACCGGCGTTTCGAAGGCTGGAGATTCGCAGGACGGAGGACGTTTCGCCGCACATGAAGCGGGTGATCCTCGGTGGATCGGATCTCGAAGGCTTTCGTCTCGAGGAACCTGCGGCGAGCGTCCGACTGCTCCTCCCGAGCGACGACGCCCTCGAGATCCCTGTGTGGCAGGGCAACGAGTTCCTGCTTCGTGACGGAAGCCGGCCGACCATCCGCACGTTCACGCCACGCCGACTCGATGCCCGGGCGCTCGAACTCCACCTCGACGTAGTGCTGCACACATCGGGTATCGCGTCTACCTGGGCCAAGACGGCGCGTCGGGGCGACAAGGCTACGGTGTCGGGACCGGGTCGTGGCTACACCATCGACCCCGAAGCCACCGCGTTCATCCTTGCGGGGGACGAGACGGCGATCCCTGCGATCTGTCAGCTTCTCGAACACCTCCCTCCCGTACCGATCACGGTGCATCTCGCCGTGAGACACGACGACGCCAAGATCGATCTGCACCGCGACGTCGATGTCACCTGGCATGTGTCCTCCGATGAACCGACCCTATATGAGGCCCTCGTGACCGGGATCCGCACCGTCGAACTCGTGCCGGGAGTGCGTATCTGGGCTGCAGGCGAAGCTGCCGCGATGCAACGCATCCGCAAGCACCTGTTCGACGAGCGTGGCATGGCGCGCTCACATGCGAACGTGCGCGGTTACTGGAAACGCACGACCTGATGAACCTGTATCCGCGATCTGCGTGTCGATGAACCCGTAGAACGCTTCCGCCCCAAAAGGTTGCGAGGTGTTGGGTGGTGCACCCTTCTGTCCCCCCTTCAGCCTCAATCCACGAGGTCGAGGTTCCAGAAGAACGACGCACCTTGCTCCGAAAACGTGCAGGTCCCGACACCGCGAAACCAACACGGTGACTGACGAAACGGCCGACCACCGACACGCAGCTCGTGGATTGAGGCTGAAGGGGGGACGGGAGAAGGAGTCCGGTAGCGGGCGAACGACGCGGTGTCGTTGAGGTCGGACCGCGCCCATACCGCTCGCCCGATCAGCTGCTCATCGACCGTTGTGCCGACTCTCACCCGTGGCATGCCACAACTACGCCCCTGTTCGGGCATCGTCACAAGAGGATCGGGAAGGTGTCACCGCAGCGGTACCCATCCATGTTCCCCTCTACCATGAACACCCATGGAACACCTCCTCCTCCCCGACCCGCACATCGACCCGTCCGCGTTCGTTGCGCCGACCGCATCCATCTTCGGTGCGGTCACCATCGAGGCACGAGCCGTTGTCATGTTCGGTGTGGTGATGCGTGCCGAACTCGACCGGATCGTGATCGGTCATGAGTCCAACATCCAGGACAACGCGGTGTTCCATACCGATGAGAGCTTCGTGTGCTCCCTCGGGCAGCGAGTCACTGTGGGTCACGGCGCGATCGTCCACGGGGCAACGATCGGCGACCGGTGCCTCGTCGGGATCGGCTCAATCGCCCTCAACGGCTCGATACTCGGTGAAGGC
>JAJRYI010000166.1 GCA_024275815.1 Actinomycetes bacterium
ACGGTCCCGGTGACGACGACGACGGTCCCGGTGACGACGACGACGGTCCCGGTGACGACGACGACGGTCCCGGTGACGACGACGACGGTCCCGGTGACGACGACGACGGTCCCGGTGACGACGACGACGGTCCCGGCTGCGACGGTCGAGTTGAGTTGGCCCGGCATCCAGGCTGGCTCGACATGGGTGTGGCTGGGGATGGTCGAGGACGACGCGATCGCCGCGGTCACCGCAGTGCTTGGACCTCCGACGAACGACTCCGGGTGGATCGATTCCTTCTCACCGTACGGGACCTGTCCGGGTTCAACGGTTCGTGGGGTGCACTGGGGAGACTTCATCATGTTGTTCACACAAGCCGACACCGACTTCTGGATGGGAGGAGTGCCTCACTTCTTTGCCTACTACTACGCAGGGACGAACCCCGCGCTTGCTACGACAGAGGGCATCACGATCGGATCGACACTCGAGGATCTCGAAGCGGCATACGGCGGGCCCGGTTTGCGTATAGACGAGAACCCGTTCGATCCAAGCGCAGGTTTCTGGGCGTACCGTCTCTCCACATGGCTCGGCATGTCGGGGGGTGCAACCGGCCAAGCTCCCTCCGACACGGTGGTGTCGATCAACGGTGGCCAAGGCTGTGGTGAGTAACGTGTCTCCTGTTCGGCTCCGGTGCGAGGATCCATGCCGACGCCATCCCGAAGGGGGAAGACGATGAAGAGGGTGATTCTCCTCATGGCCGTGGGGTCACTGGTGGCAGCAGCATGTACCTCGGGGGCCGACCCGTCTTCGACATCGGTGCCGGAGACCCTGACCACGACATCGGCGACGGTTCCTGAAACGACGACGACACTGCCCCCAACGACCACCACAACGGTTGCCGAAACGACGACGACACTGCCCCCAACGACCACCACGACTGTGGCTCCAACGACCACCACGACCACGGTCCCACCGACCGTGGAACTCAACGACGAAGGGATCCAGGCGGGAGATGTCTGGGTGTACTTCGGGTCCGATCCGGCGGACGCGATCGCTGCCGTGTCGAACGTTCTGGGAGCACCGACCATCGACAGTGGCTGGGTCGAGGAATCCATCTGTCTCGCGTCGACACGTACCGTGCGGTGGAACGACCTCTGGATGCTGTTCACGACAGGTGACACCGGCTTCTGGACCGGTGGAGTACCCCACTTCTTCACGTTCTACTACTCCGGACCCAACCCGGAGATCTTCACGACCAAGGGTGTGGGCCTCAGCTCGACGGTCGCCGACCTCGAGGCGGCGTACGGCGGACCGATGTTCGAGCTCACCGAAAGCCCGTTCGTTCCGGGGGAAGGGTCATGGTCGTACGATCTTCAGGACTGGACCGGTCTGTGGGGGTACACCTCGGGGCAGGCGCCCACAGATACGGTGATCGCGATCAACGGTGGCCAGGGGTGTGGGGAGTAGGCGAATCGCTCGGACCGGCCAGATTCAGGAGTACCGCTCGTCGATCTTGCTCGCTGCGATGTCGAGGTTGGCTGCGGTGATGGTCGGTTCAGGGAACGATGTGCTGTACCGCTGACCGGGCCTCTCGATGAACACGCCATCGCTCCCGGCCGCCATTGCGCCGGCGATGTCCCAATCGTGTGCAGCGACCATGACGAGGTTCGATGGCTCGATCCCGAGTCGCTCGGCCGCTGTCCGATACACCGAACGGTGGGGCTTGAACCGGCGAACCATGTCGACCGACATGATCGCGTCGAAGCGATCACTGATACCGGCGTTGGCAAGCTGCGCTTCTGCCGTGGACTGTGGTGAGTTCGTCAGCGCAGCAAGCGTGAAGCCGGAGGACCGTAGTCGATCGAGTCCACCCGGAACGTCCGAGTGAGCGGGGAGGGTCGTCAGCAGTGATCGAATCGTGGTGAGGTCGGCATCGTCTAGCTGTGTTCCGCACGTGCCGGCGACGGTGCTCAGCGCTGCGGCTGCGAGCTCTGTGAACGGGGTGTAGCGGTCGACGACGCAAGAGACGAACGAAAGTCTGAGGAGTTCGGAGAACCATGCCGAGGCGGTCGGGTTGTCGTCGAACCGTTCGCCGAACCACCCCCGGATGGGGGCGAGGTCGAGGAGTGTCTCGTTGACGTCGAAGACGATGGTGTGTGCCATGGGATGACGCTACACGTTCGATCGTCCGGGGTACAGTCGGGGGCTGTGCCTGCCGATGAGGTAGGACTGAGTGAGAGGAATCTACGTGAAACGTCTCGTACCCGTGTTAGTCGCGGTAGCTCTCGTACTGGCAGCGTGCCAGTCGGCTACCGAGAACTTGACGGAGAAGCTGATCGAACAGTCCGCAGGTGTCGACGATGTGAACATCGATACGAACTCCGGTGAGCTCAATATCGAAACCGATGAGGGTTCGATCAGCATCGGCGGCGGCGAGATCCCCGACGGCTTCCCCATACCGCTTCCCGACGGTGGTGAGGTGATGAGCGTGTTCGATGCGCCCCAGAGCACGCTGGTGTCACTCCTCTATCGGGGGGATCGCTACGACGAGTTGGTCGTTTACTTCGACGATTGGTCGAGCAGTCAGGGCGGTGACTGGAGCAGGGGCACCAGCTCTTTCGACCAGGGTGACGGCACGATGGTTCGGACGGCCAACTGGTTCGGTGATGACATGGCGATCACGATCACCGATTGTATCGACCCTGATTCGAACGGCGACGCCATGAACGCCGTATGCGTTTCGGCAGCCACCGGTTCCGGCTCCTAGGCACATCGCGAGGATCAGGGGATAGGGAGCAGTCGGTGATTTCTCAGCTCTCAGTCGGAAACCCGGGCAATCTCTGGATGCCTGCGCTTCGTCGGTGAACGGCAAACGGAGAACGACTGCTCCCCAATCGCGATCCTCCAAGCACCTCCTTTCCCTCCCTTGCTGTTAGGAGCGGAGGTTCCCTACACTTGCCTCAGCAGTCCGGCGACGGGCTGTGCTTTCTTGTGACAATTCGACGTCGTGGATATCGACGGATTGCGACACAGACGTGTTCGCCTCCCGAGATGTAGACGTCAAACACTCCGGGTATTCGGTTTCGGATCCCATGGTGTCTGGCGACGACGTCCCAACCAGGTACCGAGGCAGGATCACCGAATATGAAAGTTAGAGCCTCCGCAAAGAAGATGTGCGACAACTGTCGTGTCATCCGTCGGCACGGCCGAGTCTGGGTGATCTGTCAGAACCCTCGCCATAAGCAGCGTCAGGGGTAACACGCATGGCACGTATCGCAGGCGTCGATCTTCCCAGGGACAAGCGAGTCGAAATCGGACTCACCTATGTCTTTGGAATCGGACGTTCGAGGTCGCATCAGGTCCTCGACGCTCTCGACATCGACTACAACACCAAGGTCCGTGACCTGACAGATGCCGAGGTTCTCCGCATCCGTCAGTTCATCGACAGCAACTACAAGATCGAGGGCGATCTCCGCAGAGACGTCGCTCAGAACATCAAGCGGAAGATCGAGATCGGTTGCTACCAGGGTCTCAGGCACCGCAGAGGTCTGCCCGTTCGCGGTCAAAGGACACATACGAACGCCCGCACCCGCAAGGGCAAGCGTGTCGCGATCGCAGGCAAGAAGAAGGTCACGAAGTAATGACCACATCAGATACAGCCCCTGAGGCCTCAACCCCAGAGACTGCTGCCCCCGAGGTGACCGTCCCGGACGCCACACCTGCTGAAGCAGCGACCTCCGAGACAACCCCTCAGCCGACACCGGAGGCTCCTGCATCCGAAACGGCGGCGCTGGCACCAGCTGCGCCCGCTCCCGATGGTGCCCCGGTGCCTCGTCGGCGCAAAGGGAAACGCACGATCACCCACGGTCAGGTCCATATCAAGGCGACGTTCAACAACACCATCCTGACCCTCACCGACCAGGACGGCAAGGTCGCCGGATGGACGTCTGGCGGATCGGTCGGGTTCAAGGGCTCACGCAAGTCCACGCCGTATGCGGCACAGATCGCAGCCGAACAAGCAGCCCGCAAGGCCGGCGAGATGGGTATGCGCAAGCTCGACGTCATCGTCCGTGGCTCCTGCTCCGGCCGTGAGACGGCGATCAGAACGCTCCAGAACATGGGCATCGAGATCACCGGTATCAAGGATGTGACACCGGTGCCTCACAACGGCTGCCGTCCCAAGAAGCGGAAGGGTCGTTAACCATGGCTCGTTACACAGGACCGAGGACCAAGCGCAGCCGCAGGGCGCGTCAACTCCTCGATGAGAACAAGGCAAAGTACTTCGACCGCCGGCCGTACCCACCCGGTCAGCATGGTCGTGGACGTATCCGTGAGTCCCAGTATCAGATTCAGCTCCGTGAGAAGCAGAAACTGAAGTTCATGTACGGCGTGCTCGAGAAGCAGTTCCGTCGGTACTACAAGAACGCTGCCAAGGCGTCCGGGATCACCGGCACCAACCTGCTCGTGATCCTTGAAACCCGTCTCGACAACGTCGTGTACAGAGCAGGGCTCGCGAGCACGCGACCTCAGGCAAGGCAACTGGTCAACCATGGCCACTTCCTCGTCAACGGTAAGAAGGTCGACATCCCGTCCTACCAGGTTCGCCCTGGTGACGTGGTGAGCGTCAAGGAACGTAGCCAGGAAATTCTCCCCATTCAGCACGCCATCGACACCGTTGGTCGCTCCGTTCCCGATTGGCTCAACGTCGACACGGGAGATCGAGTGATCACCGTCGACACGTTGCCTTCCCGGGAGCAGATCGACACCGAGATCAAAGAACAACTCATCGTCGAGCTCTACTCCAAGTAGAACGACGAAGCCGTATCACCGAACACAGGAGCGAACGTGCTCATCACTCAACGCCCCACAATTGAAGAGGAACAGCTCACAGACGACCGATCGAAGTTCGTCATCGAGCCCCTCGAGCCAGGCTTCGGCTATACGCTCGGGAACACCATGCGGCGCACGTTGCTGTCACGGGTACCCGGCGCAGCCATCACGTCTGTCCGTATCGATGGTGTTCAACATGAGTTCTCCACGATCGAAGGTGTCGTGGAGGATGTTGTTGACTTCATCCTCAATCTCAAGCAGGTCGTACTGCGCATCGACGTCGATGAGCCTCAGACCCTCTACCTCTCAGCAAAGGGAGCGGGAGAGGTCACGGCAGCCGACCTCAAGGTCCCTGCAGACGTCGAGGTCGTCAACGGCGACCTGCATCTGGCAACGATGTCGGCATCCGGCAAGCTCGAGGTCGAACTGACCGCCGAGCGTGGCGTCGGGTACCGCAGCGCAGAGAAGAACAAGAAGAGCGACACGATCGGTGTCATCCCGATCGACTCGATCTTCTCACCGGTACGCAAGGTCGCCTACCGCGTCGAGAGCACCCAGGTCGGTCAGCGAATCGACTTCGACAAGCTCATCCTCGACGTCGAGACCGACAGCTCGATCACACCGTCAGAGGGGATCTCGTCGGCTGGGGGGACGTTGCGGAACCTCTTCGAGCTCATTGCAGACATGGACGACTACGACGCTCTGGTTCCCGACGACCTCGCACCTGTCGAGGCCTCCGGCCAGGAGCATCTCGATCTCCCGATCGAGGCACTCGATCTGTCGGAGCGGCCTCGCAACTGCTTGCGTCGAGCGCAGGTTCAGACGGTCGGTGAGCTGATCGAGAAGACCGAAGAGGATCTTCTCAACATCACGAACTTCGGCCAGAAGTCCCTCGAGGAAGTCGTCGCCAAGCTCGACGAGCTCGGCTTCAGTCTCAAGAACTACGCCGATGCCGATGGGAGCGTTGGATAATGCCACGTCCAAAGAAGGGTAAGCGCCTCGGCGGGAGCCCGTCGCATCAGCGCAAGATCCTTGCGAACCTCACGGCGTCTCTCATCGAGCATGAAGAGATCACGACAACGCACGCCAAGGCGAAGGTGCTTCGTCCGTATGCAGAGAAGATCATCACGAAGGCACGTCGAGGCGATCTCCACGCTCGACGAACCGTGCTCAAGAAGATTGAGAACAACGACGTCGTCACGAAACTGTTCGACGACGTTGCGCCCCGGTACGCAGACCGTCCCGGTGGGTATCTGCGGATCATCAAGCTCGGTCCCCGTCGTGGTGACGGCGCCGAGATGGCAAAGGTCGAGCTGGTCTAGCCAGACAGCAGACGACAGACGTCAGACAACAGATCGTGGAGAGGCCGGCCTTCGGGCCGGTCTTTCTCGTGCTATGGGTCACATCAGGAACGTGCCGAGGATCGTGTGGACGAAGAGCCGTGCGAGTGCGGCTGCCGCCATTGCAGTAGCCAGATACAGCAACGTCGCCCGCTTCGGTCGGGGGGCGAGGAACGAACCTGCGGCAAGGATGCCTGCGCCGACCAGCGCGGGTGTGGGAAGCAGGACACCCACGAAGATCGCCGTTGCTATACCGACGGCAGAGACGCGATCTGGTAGCAGGTTCATGGACAACTCCAATGAGCATGGTGAGTGTTGGGGTGAGCCGTCCGATGCTACCGCTTTCGCATAGTTGGAAAGGTCCATGGCGCCGGTAGGGTCGGAGGATGCGGTGGCACAGGAACGATCGAATCGCGTGGACGGATCGACGATGCACGACGTGAATCGATGGGCACAAGGCCCGACCGACATAGATCCAACCGTTCGGGAGTACCGCCCCGAAGGCGACCTGCACTCGTATCGGGTCGCTCTCGATGCTCTCGACACCGGTCGAGAGATGTGGCCGCGCTCTGAGTTCGACCCGGGACACTTCACTGCATCCGGCTTCGTGGCGTCACCAGACGGCAAAGCCTTGCTCCTCATCCATCACGGGAAACTCGACCGATGGTTACAACCCGGTGGACACATGGAGGCGGTGGATGGCTGCGTGGAGGACGCTGCCCGTAGGGAGGTCCTCGAGGAGACAGGTGTCGGCGATCTGGTTCGTATCGGTTCCTCTCTCGTGCGTATCGACGCGCATACGATCCCCGAGCGTGGTGATGAGCCGGAGCACATCCACATCGATCTGGCTGTGGGGTTCATCTCGCCGAACGACGCCATTGGGCCGCTCGACGAGGTCAAGGATGCGTGCTGGGTCCGCTTTGAGGATCTCGATGACTACGACGTTGACGGCGGTGTCCTCGGGGGAGTAGACGCGCTGAGAAGACTGCTCGCGGGCTGACCGCCGTTCCTTCGTTCTGTGGGCCGCCACCGTCGTATAGACGGTCTGGAACCCTGGGTATGGAGTTGTGGATATCAGGTGTCGTAGATGCCTTGGCGGACGACGACGACCGGGATGGTGGCGTCGAGGAGGATCCGGGTGAGGTGACGGCCTACGGAGTGGTGACCGTGGACACCGACCACGATGGAGTCTGCGTCGACCTCTTCGACGATGTCCCAGATCACCGTCGGGAGGTCTCCGAACTCGATGGCGTAGGACACCCCGATGGCAGAGACGTCGCCGACGGCATCTTCGAACCAGACGCGGACCTCGTTCGCCTTGGCGTGCTCGAACTCCTCGACGATGGGCTTGGCGTCGGACTCCTCGCGGCGCATCTGGTACCTGAAGGAGATCGCGTCCCGTGTGTCGATGTCGGTCGAGCCGACGACGTGTGCGACGGTGACGTCGGCGTTGAGGAGCTTTGCACGCCGTACCGCGTACCGAGCGGCGTCGATAGATGAGTCGGTCAGGTCGGTCGCAAGAACGATACGCATCGATGCTCCTTGGGTCACGTGGCCACTTTACCTCTATGGGATGCGTCGGTGCGTATCGTCGTCTATTGTGCGGTGCGATGAGGCAGAGCGCGCGATGACCGATACGACTACGACTGTGGACGGTGACGCACCGTCGGGCGCGTGGCGCGTTGCACTCGGTTTCCAGCGAGGCATCGACACTCTCAACGAGAAGGCAGGTGGAGTCACACCGTACCTCGTGATCATCGTCGTGGTGATCGGATTCTCGAACGTCGTGCTGCGCTACTTCGGTCGTTTCATCGGTGCCCGTCTGGTGAACAACTACTGGCTCGAGTCTCAGTGGTACCTCTACTCGCTCGTCTTCCTGCTCGGATTCGGGTACATCCTCAAGCGACAGATCAACGTTCGTGTCGACTTCTGGTGGGCAGAGCAGTCCCTGCGCCGGAAGGTCCTGATCGACTTCTACGGGCATCTCATCGCCCTGATCCCGTTCACGATCATGGCGATCTGGGTCTCCTGGAGCTGGGTGACGAGTTCGTTCGTCTCCCAACAGGGCAGTTTCACGACGTGGAAGATCTGGCAGATATGGGAGAACAGCCCCGACCCGAGCGGCCTTCCCCGTGCGCCGATCAAGCTGATGATCATCGTCGGATTCACGCTGCTCCTGCTCCAGGCCCTCGCTGAGATGGTCAAGTTGTGGGCTGTGCTGCGAGGCCACGAGGACTGGGTCGAGCTCCCGGTCGCTCACGAAGTAACTCCCCAGAGAATCGAGTAGGAGGACACTATGAGTGACTTCGGCGGATGGCTCGCCGTCATCATGTTCGTGCTGTTCCTCGTGTTGCTGCTCGCCGGGTATCCGGTCGCGTTCTCGTTCGCGGGCACGGGCGTCGTGTTCACGATTCTGGGCCTCGTGTTCAACGTCATCGACGCGAACTTCTTACGCCTCCTGCCGAACCGCTGGTTCGGTGCGATGTCGGACTTCACGTTGCTTGCGATCATCTTCTTCGTCTTCATGGGGGCCATATTCGAGCGTTCTGGTC
>JAJRYI010000167.1 GCA_024275815.1 Actinomycetes bacterium
CCGCAAGACGACGGCTGTGCACGCCTTCGCCAACACGATGCAACGTGCCGGTCGGTCCGTCGAACACGGCCGCGAGGTCGTTCGCGACAACCCGCTCGGGATCAACGAAGGAGCGACGGGGGAGGCCCAGTTGTGGGTGATCGTCTCCCAGATCCGTCAGGAGTTGCAGCTCGCTCGTAGGGCCGATGTCCTCGTGCTCGACCGTGGCGTGATGGACAACTTCGCCTACTACCTGCGTGCCTGTGGTGGAGACGATCTGTTCGACATCGCCCCGATGGTGTCGCGCTGGTCCCAGACCTACGACATGGTCGTGCGGCTTCGGCCAGACATCGCGTTGCGCTCAGATGGTGTGCGATCGACGTCGGAGGAGTTCCGTGATGAGGTCGAGGCCATCCTCGACGAGCGGCTACCCGACCTGGTGACGGAGCGTCAACTCGTGGAACTCAACGCATCGGACATCGACGACCAGTTCGACTGGTGGCCTCTCGCGCAGCGCCTGGCTGCACTGATCGGGGAACCCCTGTTCGCCGATGGAGTCAAGCGGAGGCGAGCACGGCCCGCTCCGCGCGAGAAGAGACCCGATCCACCACAGCTCGAGATGGAGATCTAGCAGCTGGCCTCGGCAGATTCGACACGCAGCTCATCGGCGGCTTCCGTCTGGGCTGCAAAGCCGTCGAGTTCCGAGATGGTTGGCTTGCTCGTCCATACCTGCACGCCGGCGAGGAGCTCGGCGTACTTCTCTTCCTGGCCCGGTTCGACGACGGCGACGAGAGGGATGTCATCGGCGGTTCTCTCCTGATACCGCTTGAGGATGACCCGGTGTTGGGGTCGGTCGAGGTCGAGTTGGAAGATGATCCCGTGGGCGGAGCTGACCATGTCACAGTCACCCGCGATGATCGGGCAGGCGTGGCCCCACTCGGGGCCCTGACACACCAGCACGGGGTGCCCCATCTGCTCGAGGAGTTTCTTGTCTATCGGGTTCTCGACCGGTGTTACGTCGAGGATGAGGCCCCTCTGTTCCTTCATGGGATCTCCCTTCTGGTTCTGATGTCCCCATCTTGGGATCGGATGAGCGCAAGCGATAGGGCCAAATGGCCCTATCGGGCCTGGAGTGTCACTTCGGCGCCTTGACCGGCACCCCCGACTTCCACACATGGGTGACGCGGTCAGGATCCCCCCAGCCCGAAGCGTCCTCGAGGGGGTTGAAGTCGATCGCGATGACGTCCGCGTCGTACCCCTGCCTCAGCTGGCCTGAGAGTGGTGCTTGCGATCCAAGCGTGTCGGGGCCGTTCGCCGTTGCAGCCTCGATGGCCTCGAGTGCGGTCATCCCGGCATCCTGGAGGAGTTTGATCTCGTAGGAGTTCTGCCCGTAGAGGTCGCCGCTGACGAAGATGTCGGTTCCCATCGCGATCTTGACACCCTTGGAGATGGCGAGCTTCATCGCCCCAGCCTGGTGGTCGGCGACCATCTGGCCCTTCTCGTACGCGTATCTCGGGAGCTTGTCCTCCTGGCCGAGCAGGGTGTCGATGACGAACCGTGTCGGGACGTAGATGGCCCCTTGTGCGATCATCATGTCGGCCGCTTCCTCGTCGAGGTAGGATCCGTGCTCGATCGTCTGGACCCCGGCTCGCAGTGCAGCGAGGATCCCGGGAAGTCCGTGGCAGTGGGCGGCGACGAACCGTTCCGCTCGACCGGCTTCCTGGACGATGGCGACGAGTTCCTCGTGAGAGAACTGCTGGTGGATGGGGTGATCGACCTCGGACATCACGCCGCCGGATGCACAGATCTTGATCACTCGGGCGTTTCGTCTCAGGTTGAGTCGCACCGCCTTCGTCACTTCCGCAACGCCGTCGCACAGCATGCCGATGTGTGCGATCGTGTCGAGAGCGTCGAGTGGGATGCTGTGGACGTCGCCGTGGCCACCGGTCGTCGAGAGGATCCTGCCCGCTCCATAGACGGTAGGTCCCTCCACCTGTCCTGCAGCGATCGCAGGCTGGATATCCAACCCGTCGCCGCCGACCTCCCTCGCCGAGGTGACCCCGCCCATGAGCGTTCGGTGGAGATCACCCACGGCGCGGGCTGCACGTCTTGCGGCCGGCTCCGTCATCTGCGTCGTGATGTCAGGTCTGTCGAGGCCGACGAAGTGCGCGTGACACTCCCACAACCCCGGCATGACGACGGGTACCTCGATGCTCTCTACACCTGGTGTTGCCGGTGCACTCGACGACGGTCCGGCGTACGTGATCACACCACCCTCGAGGATGACCGTGCCGGGGGAGACGGGGTCTCCTCGACCGGGAATGAGGATGTCTGCATCGATGCGCACGGCCATGGGGCTCCTTGGTTCGCTGCTGCGAAGTTACCTCAACTACCCCCCGAACGCATGTGACTAGTCACCCGGGTGTCGACCCGTATGTACCTTGCCCGCGGTCAGAGAACCACGTACGGTAGTCATGTGCTGTTCGACGGCTGAATGCGGTTCGGGTAGCGGGGGAAAAGGACTGTGAGCCGGAGCGAGAAGTGGTGGCTTCCGCTCCGCCTCACGGTTGTTAGGAAGGCAGATACCCGGGGAGGGCTCCCCGGGTTTCTGACGTCTGTAGACTGCCGTTCCTGGAGATTCCCCTGAGTGAAGGCAGTGATGAACCCGACGTATCAACCCGAAGAGGTCGAGTCGCGCTGGTACGCGATCTGGGAGGAGTCTGGTGCCTTCCGACCCGAAGTGAACCCCGACGGCGAGCCGTACTGCATCGTCATACCGCCCCCGAACGTCACCGGCGTGCTCCACATGGGACACGCACTCGACCACGCCATCCAGGATGTGATCATCCGCCGCAAGCGCATGCAGGGCTACGCGGCTCTCTGGCTTCCCGGAACCGATCATGCAGGCATCGCGACGCAGAACGTCGTCGAGCGCGAACTGCGGGACGAAGGCCTCACACGCCACGACATCGGCCGGGAGGCGTTCATCGAAAGGGTCTGGGAGTGGAAGGCCAAATCCGGGGACACGATATCGACACAGATGCGGAAACTCGGCGACTCGACCGACTGGTCGAGAGAGCGCTTCACCTTCGATGACGGGCTGAGCGCCGCCGTACGCAAGGTCTTCGTGACCCTCTATGAAGAGGGGCTCATCTATCGGGCCAACCGGATCATCAACTGGTGTCCGAGGTGCCACACGGCACTTTCGGAGATCGAGGTCGAGCACGAGGACGATCCGGGCGAGTTGACGTATATCCGGTACCCCTTCACCGACGGCTCCGGATTCATCACCGTTGCAACGACGCGCCCAGAGACGATGCTCGGTGACACAGCCATCGCTGTTCACCCCGACGACGAGCGCTACCAGAGCGCGATCGGCAAGACCGTGACACTTCCTCTCCTCGGCCGAGAGATCCCCGTCGTTGGCGACGAGGGCGTCGAGCACGAGTTCGGCACCGGTGCCGTCAAGGTGACGCCTGCACACGACCCGCTCGACTTCGAGATAGGCCAACGCCACGACCTCGCCTCGGTGACGGTCATCGACACCGAGGCGAAGATCACCCATGCCGGAGGTGAGTTCGCCGGCATGGATCGCTTCGAAGCGCGTGAAGCGGTGCGGTCACGGCTGCGTGAGATCGATGCGATCGAGAAAGTCGAAGAGCACCCCCACTCCGTCGGGCACTGCTCGCGGTGTCACACCGTCGTCGAGCCCCTGCTGTCACTGCAGTGGTTCGTCGAGGTCCAACCGCTCGTGGGCCCTGCGATCGATGCGGTCAAGTCGGGCAGAACACGGTTCATCCCCAAACGGTGGGAGAAGAACTACTTCCACTGGATGGAGAACCTCCAGGACTGGTGCGTGAGCCGGCAACTGTGGTGGGGACATCGCATCCCCGCGTGGTACTGCAACGCGTGCGATGAAACGATCGTCTCGATGGAGGACCCATCCGGGTGCTCATGTGGCAGCACCGACCTGCGACGCGACGAGGACGTGCTCGACACCTGGTTCTCGTCTGC
>JAJRYI010000168.1 GCA_024275815.1 Actinomycetes bacterium
CTGAACTTGACGACGAGCGGCCGGGTCGGGACGGTCGCTTCCCAGGTGCCGTCCGCTGCCGTCGTGATGTACAGCTTGTTCAGTTGGAGCGACGCATTGGGGACGAGGATCTGGATGGCGATACCTTGCAGTGGGTTGGTGGTGCTCTCGTCGGTCACCGTTCCCTGGAGGAGGGCGGTGGTCTGGAACTCGACGGAGAGGGACTCCCCGAGGTACTCGTTGACGCCGGAGATCGCAACGGCGTACTGCTTCCCGGCCGTTACAGAGAAGTACTGCATGTTGATCATCTGCCCGGAACCGCAGTCGAGTTCAGCTCCGATGGTGGTTGGGGGGCCGACCGACGTGATCTCGTAGATGGACATGTACTGCCTCAGGCCGGCACCTTTGTAGGGCAGTCTCGCATCCAGCATGACGGTTCCGGTGTAGTCAGCGTTGAACGTGAACCACACCGACCACGTCAGAGTGTCACCGACGAGGTTGCATCCGGGTGCGGGCTCGCCCGCATCGAACGTAGCGCCCGTGGTGTCGGTCCACACGAGGTCGTTGTCGGCCACGAGGGTGGCGTTGTCGAGTGTGTCGTTCGTCGGGACCGCTCCTGCGATCGGTACGACGATGAGCGAGAACATGATGATCTGCGCGACGATGAGCACGGCGCGCTGTTTCCGATTTGCCACTGTGAACCCCTGAACACGTTGAGTATGTACCACCGCATCCCGCGAGGGTTGGGACCTGGCGGGATGCATGAGCGAAGTTAACACACACAGCGCGTGTGTGTTAACGATGTGTGTGTGGATCAGAGCGGTGTCACGGTCCGGGGACGAGGGCGACGGCGGCTCCGAAGATGCCGATGCTCAGGAGAACGATGATGAGCTGGACGATCCCACGCACTGCCGGCGATGAACGCTTGGCGGTGATCTGGTGAATCAAGGTGAGGACACCGACCGAGACGACCAACGTTCCTTTGGTCGAGAACCGGGACCACGGCATACCTGAATCCGTGTACAGCCATGTCCCTGCGATCACTGCGATACCGAATGCAGACCACGACACCTTGGAGAACATGCGGGCAGTCGCTCGCAGTACATCGACGTCATCGGTCGCTTTGCGGATTGCAAGGACCAGGAACGATAGAACGATGAGCCCGCCCGTCCAGACAGCGGCGGCGAGCAGGTGAATCCACTTGACGTACTCGAGGCCGGTCACGACCTACGCGTCGCCGTTGAGGAACTTGACGATCTCATCGACGAGCATCTCGGCTCGTTCCGGGTCGATACCTGAGAGTTGAGGATCGTCGGCTTCGGTGACATCGTTGACAAGAGATCCGAGGAACGGCTCGTCGTACGCCTCGATCTCGTCGAGGAACTCGCTGACGTCGCTGCCGGCGTCGTCGAGCGCCTCATCGACCTTATGGGTGTACTCGGCGTCGACCGTGATCAGCTCGGACGTGTCGATGTGCAGGTTCGTGATGTCGGAGATCTTCTCGACGAGAGCGAGAACGGCTTTCGGGAAGGGATTCCCGCTGAGATACGGAGGGGTCGGTGCCCACATGGACAGGGAGCGGATGCCGACGGACTTACAGTCGGCTTGGACCACACCGACGATCCCCGATGGACCCTTGTAGCTCGCCGAGTTCAGTCCCGAACGGATGACACTCACG
This sequence comes from Actinomycetes bacterium, assembly GCA_024275815.1. GTDB lineage: Bacteria > Actinomycetota > Acidimicrobiia > Spongiisociales > UBA5794 > JAMBLL01. The sequence continues at coordinate 1,658 of JAJRYI010000168.1, forward strand.
GCGTCGGAGCCGACGCCGGAGATCACGACAGGGGTCGTGTGGCTCACGGCACCCACGTAGGCACCGATGAGGAGCACTTCTTCGATACCGATCGAGACGAGCATCTCGACGATGGTGCGTGAGAAGGCCTTCCACTGGAAGTTCGGCTCGGGGCCGCTGACGACGACGATGTCGTGAGCGTCGTCGGGTCTCGAAAGCGCGGTGAACTGCAGGCGGGGCCATGACACCGTTCGGGCGACACCGTCGCGGATCTCGATGTGCGGTCGATGTTGCTGGAAGTCGTAGAAGGGGTCCGGCTCGATCTCGGCGATCACGGTGCGGTCGGGGTGTGCATCGACGATGAAGTCGGCAGCAGTGGATGCGACGTCACAGGCATCGTTCCATCCACCGAACGCGACGATGGCGATCGGCTGGCGAAGGTCCGGCTCTTCGAAGCGGCGGATGACGTCCATGCCCGCAAGCGTAACGCCCTGCCCGAGTTGATAGCCCACCGTTTCGGCGTCTGGCGTCCACGGGCGCAATATGTTGCGGTTCTGGACGCTAGACGCCTGGGGGTCGGAGTTTGGCGGCGAGAGATTCGGGGGTGGATACGGGGAGGTCGCAGGTGAGGCCCTCACAGACGTAGGCGAGGGCACCATCCCCGGCACCCCGGTTCTGGAGGAGGGGGACGGGGGTCGGGGAGCCGTCACCGATGGCGAGGATGACGTTCGGGCGAAACTGCCCCCACACCGGTCGTACGAGCGCGTCACGATCCTCCCCGGTACCGACGACAGCGACCTCTTTGACACCGACGAGGTGGGTCAGCCACACGGCGAGTCCGTACCCACCGAACGCGGGGTGGGTCAGGGCATCGGCGGCGAGAGACGCCATCGTCGATTCGAACTCGCCTACCGCTTCGAGATCGCCGGTGAGTGCAACGTGCATCTGGAGCGCTTCGAGTGCAAGGGAGTTGTCCGATGGGGTCGGGCTGTCCTGGGTGTTCCTCGGTCGCATGATCAGGTCGTCGACATCGCTGCTCGTCCCAAAGAAGCCACCGAGAGGGTCGGTGAACTCTCTGCGGAGGAGTCCGACCATCGCTTCGGCGGACGTGAACCATCGATCGTCACCCGTCGCAGCGAACAGGGTGTAGAGGCCGATGGCTGTTGCTGCCAGATCGTCGGCGAACGCCTGGTGGCCGGGTCGGTCCCGCCACGAACGTACCAGGTGGCCGTTGGGGGAGGCTTCGGTGAGGAGGAAGTCGGCGATGGAGATCGCTCGATCCCGGTACCGGGGTTCGCTGAGGATGGCTCCGGCCTCGGCGAACGCGCGCATCGCGAGTCCGTTCCATGCGGTGACGATCTTGTCGTCTCTGGCGGGGGGAACGCGTTCGGCACGCACCTCCCGGAGGCGTTCGTCGATTCGCGATCGTGCTTCCTGGAGCTCGGAGATGCTGAGTCCCGTCGCACTCGACACGGCACCGATGTCGGTGAGTCGGTGCAGATTGTTCGCTCCCTCGAAGTTTCCTCGGGGTGTTGCGCCGTAGATTGCCGCTGCGAGATCGCGGTCCTCTCCGAGCACGGTGCCGAGTTCCTCCCAGGTCCACACAGCGAACTTGCCCTCGGCACCTTCAGAGTCGGCATCCTCAGCCGAGTGCAGCGCCCCGGTGACATCCACCATTGTGGAGTCGAGGTAGTCGAGCACCCCGCGGGCGACGTCCGCGAAGCGATCTATGTCCGTCACCTGCCATGCGCGGAGGTAGATACGTGCGAGCTGGGCGTTGTCGTAGAGCATCTTCTCGAAGTGAGGGATGACCCATCCAGCATCGACGGAGTACCGCGCGAACCCCCCGAAGAGGTGGTCGTAGATGCCGCCGTCGGCCATGGCGGTCAGCATCTGGGTGAGCATCGAGGCTGCAGCTCTGCCGGCGTCCGTGTCGGGGTGTAGGGCCACCATCCGCAGGAGGAACTCGAGTGTTGGGGCCTGCGGGAACTTCGGGGCGGTTCCGAACCCGC
>JAJRYI010000169.1 GCA_024275815.1 Actinomycetes bacterium
GGGTCCCGTTCCATCGAAACTCTCCGATCGGATCGCATCCCAGGCAGGCGAGTTCTTCGCAACGGGCATCTCGATGATCCTCCACCCCCGCAACCCGCACGCACCCGCAATGCACGCCAACCTACGGTACTTCGAGGTCGACACAGGTGAGGCATGGTTCGCAGGCGGCACAGACCTCACGCCGTACTACCTCTACGAGGAGGATGCCGTTGCTTTCCATCGCACCCTCCACGACGTGTGTGCCCGGCATAGCGTTGCCGACTACACAACGTGGAAACAGCAGTGCGACGAGTACTTCTTCCTCCCTCACCGCAACGAAGCACGGGGGATCGGCGGGATCTTCTACGACCATCTCACGGACGACCTCGAAGCCGTCGATGCCTTCCAGCGTGATCTCGGCAACTCGATCAGTGATGCCTATCTCCCGATCCTGGAGCGACGCATCGCTACACCGTTCACCGAGCAACAGGAACGCTGGCACCTCCAGCGACGGGGGCGGTACGCAGAGTTCAACCTCGCCATCGACCGCGGTACACGGTTCGGACTCGAGACGGGTGCCAGGACCGAAAGCGTGCTCTCCTCGCTCCCTCCGAGGGTCCGGTGGGACAGCAACGCTGCGCCGAAACCGCTCACACCGGAGGCAGAACTCGTCGATGTCTTACGAGAACCCCGAGCATGGCTATGAATACACCAATTTCCGACTCGCTGTCGGACACCACAGCGACCATTCTTGACCTGTTCTCCCGGAGGGGCCAGTGAAGGACTTTGAGATCAGCTCAGTGTCGTACGCCTATCCGGCCGTCCCGAGCGACGACCGGGCCCAGCTGGCAACGTCACTGGGACCGGTTTCGACTGCCCTGACACGCCTCTGTGAGGCAGGGATCCCGTCGTTCATCCTCTCGACGTGTCTGCGGATCGAGATCGCGATCCCCGCACCGTTGGAGAGACTCGACGACGCCCTCCAGATCCTCTTCGGAGACGTCCCGAACCCACCGGGGACGGTCCATCGGTCGGGAGCCGACGCCGTCGAACACATCTTCAGGATCGTCTCAGGACTCGAGTCACCGGTGGTTGGAGAGCGAGAGATCCTCGTCCAGTTCCGCCACGCTGCGCTCGATGCAGCCAAGCACGGGGGAGCCAAAGGCACGTTCGTCGGTGTACTCGATTCAGCCATTGCAACGGCCCGATCGGTTAGTGACGAGCTCCCGGCCGATCCCAGACGGTCGATGGCGGGAGTCGCTGCCGGACTCACGGCCCCTGCAGAGCGGGTTGCCGTCTTCGGACACGGGGAGATGGGAAGATCCGTTGCCGAGGCGCTGCTCGACCTTCCCCACAAGCCGATCGTGGAGGTCTATGTACGGCGCCCGGAGCTGATCGCCAGCCAGCAGGTGATCATCCGTCCTCTCTCGGAGGCCCCGACGGCACTCGTGACCATGCCGGCCGTGGTCTCAGCGACCTCGGCAAAGACACGGCTGATCCCTGCCGACGAGCTCGCAGTCCTCCTTGCATCTCGCAGCAAGCCTCTCATCATGGTCGACATGGCGATGCCTCCCGACTTCTCCCCACCGGCAGGTGCAGCCGTCGAGTACCACGACATCGATCACCTCGCGACCCTTGCCAAGGCCCATATGCCGCGGGGACAGGCCGACGAGATCGTCTCGCACGCAGCCGAAGAATTCATGCACAAGATCTGGGCCGGACGACGTACCGGGCACCTCATCGAGCATCTCTTCGACCAGGCCGACGAAGCGGTCGACGAAGTCGTCGAGCGCCTGGCAGGCAAGCTCACGGCCCCTGAGGATCGGGCACTGCTCGAACAAGCAGCGCGCACCGCTGCACACAAGGTCCTGCACAGGCCCGTCCGCTACCTCTCAGGGAACGGCACCGACGACGCTGATGCCATCGCTGCGGCCTTCGGGGTCGGTCTCGATGACTGAGATCATCCTCGCGACGAGAGGGTCAAAGCTCGCGCTCGCCCAATCGACTCTCGTCGCAGACACGATCATGGCGGCCTTCCCCGACGTCACGGTGGAACTGACGATCGTCGAGACGACCGGTGACCGGGACCGCACGACTGCGGTGACGGCGCTGACCGAACTCGGTGCGTTCGTACGAAGCGTTCAGAACGCCGTCATCGACGGCACAGCCGACCTCGCCGTCCACTCTGCCAAGGATCTCCCCGTCATCGGCCCGGACGGCCTGGTCGGATTCCATCCCCTTCGGGCAGACACCGCAGATGCGCTCGTTGGAGTGACACTCGACGAGCTGCCACAGGGTGCATCGGTCGGGACGGGAAGCCCGCGCAGGGAA
>JAJRYI010000170.1 GCA_024275815.1 Actinomycetes bacterium
CGCAACTCGTTCTCGGACATCTGGCCGGTGATGACCTCACGGATCATGCCGTCGGCGTCGACGAAGACGGTGGTCGGCATGCCGATCCCCCCGAACGCTGCGTAGACGACGCCCTGGGGGTCCCGGGTCAGGCGGTACGTCACACCGGTCTCGGTCGCCATCGCTGCGGCAGCGGCCGGATCGTCCTGGATGTTGACACCGAGGAAGGCGACGTCACCGAGCGTGTCCCGGCTCACCGTCTGGAAGTCCGGCATCTCGGCGATGCAGAACGGGCACCACGTCGCCCAGAAGTTCAACACGACCGGTGTGCCCGCGTACTCGGCGAGGGTCATGTCCACACCGTCGAAGTCGACCATCGCAACGGCAGGGGCGGGTTCACCCGTCGAGGCCGATTCGCCGACCACGGCTGCACCCTCGGGTTCGGGGGCGAACGCGATGAACGCGAAGACCAACGCAACGACACCGACACCGATGGCGGCCCACACAGCTCGCCTGGTGCGGGTGCGACGCTTCGCCTCGGCGACACGGGCATCCCGACGCTCGGCCCCCCGCTTGTTGTTCTGTTTCGTAGCCACGATGGTTCTCCTTGTCATCCCTCGAAAGTGTCGTCGGCGTCGGATAGCCCTGATTCGGTGGGTGAGAGCGACGATGCCGACGCGGTGGGTTCTCCCGGTTCGTGGACGAGCTCGTCGGGCAGTGTTGCCTGGTTGAGCCACTTCCACAGCATCACGGCGACGATCGAGAGGAGGACGACCGTTGCCGACAGGATGATCGGCCTGCCGTAGGTGCCTGCGACCCGCTCGATCGCAGCAGTGAAGGTCCCGACGAACCCGACGATGGGGTCATCACCGAGAGTCGCTGCGGACCCGAACTTCACCCGGCCCCAGTAGTAGGTGAGGTAGAGCCCTGCGATCGTGAGCATCGTTCCGGTGATGCGGCTCATGTACGGCATCATCTTGCGCACGGTGCGCACGAGACCGTTGCGTACGAGGGCTGCTCCGGTGGAGAACAGCATCAGCATGATCGCCATGCCTGCGCCGTACGCCACGAGAACGGCCAGTGCCGAACCGGGCCCCGCGGTTGCGAGCGAGGCGCCGATAACCGCCAGGAACACAGGCAGGGTGCATCCGAGCGAGGCGATGCCGTACCCGATGCCGAAGATGAACATGGTCTTGGGCTGGCGCGTCTGGCCCGGTTTCACCGGGTTGGTGATCGTCATCGAGATCTTGCGGCCCGCAAGGTTTGCGACACCCACGACGAGAAGGGCGATGCCCAGGGCGATGCCCGCCCACGGGATCGCCCGCACGATCTGGGTGGCACCGTAGGTGATGGGGAGGCTCACGATGCCGAACACGAGGAGGAACCCGGCCGAGACCATCAGGCCGGTGAGGAGGCCCTGGGCGGTTCGGCTCCCCGCGGAGGGGAGCTGCTCCTCGTTCGCCCCGACGTAGAACGACAGGTAGGCGGGCAGCATCGCGAAGCCGCACGGGTTGACGGTGGAGAGTCCGCCTGCGGCGAGAGCGAGGGTGATCGGGCCTAGGTCCATTGCGACGTCACGACGCTTCCACCAGCTCGGTGTCGGGACGGAACGCAGCCCACGAGAACCAGAACGTGCGGACGAACGTGACCGGATCGAGGGTCGTGCCCGCCATCTCTCCGCCGACGGCCTCACCGAAGACGTTCCACGTCGAGGACGTCTGATCGTCGATGAAGGACTCCCCGTCGGTGCTGAAGGTGAGCTCCTCGCCGTCGACGATCGGGGAGAACACCCCGACCGTCCCGACGTCGCGCCCTGCGGCGATGTCGGAGGTATCGAGCGCCGACGCCTCTCCGGCCTTCCAGAAGATCACGACCGGTTCCCC
>JAJRYI010000171.1 GCA_024275815.1 Actinomycetes bacterium
CCACGGAAGACCCGGAACCCGACGTAGCCCGCAAGGCCAACGACGAGGGTGGCGATCACGAGCAGCCCCATGCGTGCTCGCAGACGCGACTGCTTCAACTGGTCTCGGTCTGTGGTCATCGTTCTCCTATAGCGACGTACCACTTACCCTAAACCTTGAAGTCAACTTGAATGTCAAGGGGTATTGTGCGGATCGGTGAACTAGCAGACAGGAGCAGTGTGTCCACCGCAACGGTGCGGTACTACGAGGAGATCGGTCTGATCGATCCACCCCCGAGAACCACGTCCGGATACCGGGACTACGGAGAGGACACATCGTCGACACTTGGTTTCATCCGTGCTGCACAGAGTGCGGGCTTGAGCCTCGAGGAGATCCGCACGATCCTCGAGATCTCGAAGGATGGTGCTGCCCCGTGTGGCCACGTCGCCGAGTTGATCGACACCAAGGTGGAGACGATCGCGGCGAGGATCGCAGCACTTGAGGTGGCCAAGACCGAACTCGAAGAGCTCTCAGCCCGTGCCCGCGCGCTCGCCGGAACCCCCTGCCCCGACGGTTCGATCTGTCACATCCTTGCCCCGTAGGACTCTGGCGTTGAAATAGCCAGGATATGAGCCGAATCTACGCCAGACGCCTGAAGATCAGTAGGCGCCACCGAGCTTGCGGTGGTCCCAGCTCGTGACCTTGACAGGTTCGACGATGACCGCGGTGTTCTTGGAGGCGAACCGTCCGAACGCCGCGTCGAGTTCTTCAGGTGACAGAGCCTGAGGTTCGGTGCCTGAGAACGGGTAGCGAGCGGCGAGCTTGCCGTAGATCTCGAGGACGTAGTCGGGATCGGTAACCAGTTTCGCCGTTCCCTTGATCATCACGCCCTGAAGTTCTGCGTAGAAGTCACCCGTTTCAACGAGGACGGTGAGACGGGGATCTCGCATCAGGTTGACGATCTTTTGGGACTTGGTGAAGGACCGGAACACGATCCGTCCGTCGTCGAGGGTGAACCACATCGGTGCGAGGTGCGGCGTGCCGTCCTTGTTGATCGATGCTACTTCGAGGATCCTGGCACCGGACCCGAGGAACTCCTGGATCTCGGCGTCGTTCATGGTGATGTCTTTACGTGCCATGCGTCCCAATGTAGCGACACCAGGTGTCTGGCGTCCAAATGCGCAATATGTTGCGGTTGCGGACGCCGAAGTCCAGAAGCCGACTGGTCGGAATGTTCCTGGGTCGTCTAGCCTTGTTTCTAGAGAGCGGGGCACGGGCGACCTTCGGGCGGCTGAGGTCCACGACGCTCACACAACAGATCGACCCGCAACATCCTCCAACCCGCAAGAGGTGGAGAGAAGGGAACGAAGAGATGGCCGACGGACAACGCCGACCGATGACCGCACCGGCAGTGCGTGCCCGCAAGGGTGGCGCCAAGCTTAAGATGGTCACCGCCTACGATGCACCGACTGCACGTATTGCTGATCGTGCAGGCACCGACATCATCCTCGTGGGCGACTCGCTCGCCAACGTCGTGCTCGGGTACAACGACACGCTCAAGGTCTCGATGGACGTCATGATCCATCACACCGCTGCGGTGACCCGCGCCGAACCGAAGGCACTCGTTGTCGGAGACATGCCGTGGTTGTCCTATCACACCTCGAGCGACGAAGCGGTCAAGAACGCGGGCCGATTCATTCGTGAGGGTGGGGCGAGCGCCGTGAAACTCGAAGGCGGGCGTAAACGACTTCCGATGATCGAAGCGGTCCTCGATGCAGAGATCCCGGTTCTCGGCCACCTCGGACTGACCCCCCAGTCGGTCAACACGATGGGCGGATACAAGGTCCAGGGCAAGCACGCCCAGGATGCCTACGAGATGATCTCGGACGCTCACGCCATCGCGGATGCCGGGGTGTTCGCCATCGTGCTCGAAGGTGTCCCCGATGTCGTTGCAGAGATCGTTACGAACGAAGTACCGGTGCCGACGATCGGTATCGGTGCCGGGATCCACTGCGACGGCCAGGTCCTCGTGTTCCACGACGTGACCGGACTCGGGGCAGGTGCGTACGTCCCGAAGTTCGTGCGCAAGTACGCCAACCTCGCCGACGACGCGGTTGCCGCCCTCGAGCGGTTCTACGCAGACATCGACTCGGGGGCTTTCCCCTCAGAAGGAGAGACCTATCACATGCCTGCTGAGTCCGAGGAGATCCTCCGTCACCTTGCAGATCCGTCGGACCACCTGATGGCCGACGAGGCGATGGAGGGCTGATCCCCCACGGGCCGGCCCACCGAAGTAGCACCGGCACCGAATCAGGCGCTCTGTCGGGGTGGCTAGCCTCGTGGCATGCGCCTCGCAAGCATCTTCGTCGAGATCCTCCTTCCGGTGTTTCTCGTCGTAGGCACCGGGGCCGTTGC
>JAJRYI010000172.1 GCA_024275815.1 Actinomycetes bacterium
CCGGCGACTGGTGATCGAAACCGGGAGTACGACCTGCCCGATGTACGCGAAAGGCATCGAGACCATGTTGGCCATAGCCGAGCGTCACCCCGATACCCACTTCGTTGTCATCTACGTCCGTGAAGCGCACCCCGGTGAACGTATCGGGTCCCACGAGACCCTCGAACGCAAGCTCGAGCTGGCCTCGGGGCTGAGCACTGTGCACAACGAGCATCGCACGGTCCTCATCGATGACGTCGATGGGACAGCTCATCGGGCACTCGGCTCGCTTCCCGACATGGTCTACGTCGTGGCTCCCGGAGGAATGGTCGAGTTCCGTGCCGACTGGAACGACCTCGAGGCCCTCGAGCAGGTCCTCGACGGGGGAGTCTCGAGTGACGAGTTGAATCGCGAACACTTTCCTCCGGCCAAGCCGAGCCCGCGGGTGGCGATGACGACGCTGCTCAGCGGTGGCTTCGCAGCGCTGATGGACTTCATCGTGAGCCTCCCCCGGACTCATGGCTTCGCATCGCAAGGCCGACCGGGCTTTCGAGGACCGCACGGATACAGAGCGGTGAGCCCAGGCCCGTTCGTTTCATCCCACGAGCGCCTCACACAGGTAGGGTGACGAACGATGGATGTTGCGCTGATCGTTGTCGTCTACGCCTGCGGGTTGCTGGCATCCCGCGTGCACCTGCCACCCCTGGTCGGGTACCTCATCGCGGGTTTCGTCCTGTACGGCTTCGGGTTCGAGTCCACGGCCGGCATCGAGATGTTGGCCGAGATCGGTGTGTACCTGCTCCTGTTCACCATCGGTCTCAAACTGAAGGTCGGCTTCCTCGCTCGCCCGGCCGTGTGGGGAACTGCGACCGCTCACATGATCGTCACCTCGGTCCTGATGGCCGGCGTGCTGCTCGCCGTAGCAGCGCTCGGTCTCCCTCTTGCAGCCGGCCTCAATCTCGGGCATGCCCTCCTGTTGGGGTTCGCGTTCTCGTTCTCGAGCACGGTCCTCACCGTCAAACTCCTCGAGAGGACGAACGAGTCCGGGGCCCTTGCGGGGCGCGCTGCGGTGGGTGTGCTCATCGTCCAGGACGTGTTCGCAGTCGTGTTCCTCACCGTTGCACTCGGCACCACCCCAACATGGTGGGCGGTGCCGATGCTCCTGATCGTCGCGGCGTTGCGGCCGGGTTTCGGATGGCTGGTCACCCGCAGCGGGCACGGGGAACTCCTCGTCCTCCTCGGGTTCGCTCTCGCCGTTGGCATCGGAGCGGGTGGGTTCGAACTCGCCGGACTCAAGCCCGAGCTCGGAGCGCTGCTCGCCGGGATCGCAGTCTCGACCCATCCACGGGCTGGGGAGATGGCGGACCGCTTGCTCGACTTCAAGGATCTGTTCCTCGTCGGCTTCTTTCTCTCCATCGGGCTTGCAGGGACACCGCCGATCGGCGCCTACGTCATTGCAGCGGTGATGCTGGTTCTCATCCTCTTCAAGGGTGCGCTGTTCTTCGTCCTGTTCACCCGGTTCCGGTTGAGAAGCCGCACGGCCTTCCACTCCTCGATGACGTTGTCGACCTACAGCGAGTTCGGTCTGATCGTGGCCAGTGCGAGTCTTGCTGCCGGATACCTAGATCCGGAGTGGCTGTCGACGATCGCTGTCGCCGTCGCCGCGTCGTTCGTCGTGGCATCGGTCGGCAACACGGCTCGTGATCGGATGTACCGGGGTCTCTCGGATCGTCTCGCTGCTCTCGAACGACAGCCACCCCTCCCCGAGGACACCGTCTTGGACTGTGGCGATGCACGCATCCTC
>JAJRYI010000173.1 GCA_024275815.1 Actinomycetes bacterium
CACGCTGGATGCGGGTGAAGAACCGCAGGGTCTCACCGGGGGCCATCGTGCGCATCGTGACGACTGCGGTGTCGGCGGTCATCGTGTCGTAGACCCAACCTTCGCGTTCGAGACCTTCGAGGTCGAACGGCTGGCCACTCGCTGCAGCGACCTGGCCCCAGTGATGTCGGAGGAGACCGCGGATCGCGTCGAGTGGTTCGGCGCGGTTACCCGGCCTCAGTCCTCCAACCACGACCCTCACGGGAATGTCGTAGGAGGCGTCAATCTCCTCGATGGTGGGAGCGAAACCCCAGCACCACGAACACATCGGGTCCGCGACGTAGACGATCTCGAGGTTCGGTGTCGGCTTCATGTCGGCGGTCAACTCGCCGACGCGACCTGGTACTCCATGTAGCCTGCACCCTCGAGTTCCTCTGCGATCTCGGGGCCACCGGAACGCACGATCTTGCCACCGACCATCACGTGGATCGTGTCCACGTCCATGTACCGCAGGATGCGGCTGTAGTGCGTGATGATCACGACACCGAGCTGTGGACTGCGCAACGCTTCGACCATGGCCGCCACCTCACGAACAGCATCGATGTCGAGGCCCGAGTCGATCTCGTCGAGGATCGCCACCTTCGGGTTCGCAACACCGAGGAGGTACATCTCGGAGCGCTTCTTCTCACCACCGGACAATCCGACGTTCACTGCTCGATCGAGGAATCGCTCCATGTCGAGTCGCTCCGTCGTCGCTGCGATCCGTTCGGCGAATCCATCATCGTCGGGGTTGCTCGCTGCCATCTCTGCGGTGAGCGCCTCGAGTGAGACACCGGCTACCTCGGTCGGGTACTGGAAGGCTTCGAACAGTCCTGCACGTGCCCGCTCATCGACCGTCATCGACAGGAGATCGACACCGTCGATGTACGCCTCACCCTCCACCTGGTAGTCGGTCTTGCCCATCAGCACATGAGAGAGCGTCGACTTCCCGGATCCGTTCGGACCCATGATCGCGTGGACCTCTCCGAAGGGGATGGCGAGATCGACGCCACGAAGGATCTCGAGATCGTCGATCCGCGCTTTCAGGTTGCGAACCTCGAGTGCGTAGCTCATCGGTCGTCCTCACTATCTGTTGCAGAAACGAATACGTCACCGTCTCGTACCTCGGTTCGGTACGTCTCGACGGGGACCGTTGCGGGAAGTGTCAGCGCTGCACCGCTCGTCACGTCGAACGCTGCGCCGTGACGGGGGCACTCGACCTCACCGTCGAACACCTCGCCTTCGCTCAGGGAAGCCTCGGCGTGGGAGCACTGGTCGGCGATCGCGTAGACGCCGTCGTCGATCCGGAATACGGCGACTGCCGTCCCTTCGACATCGACGCACATGCCCCGATCCTGGGGAAGGTCCTCGAGGCGGCCGACGTGGACGCTGCTCATACCCGCCCTTCTTCTTGAGCGGTGATGTACTTGCTGTTGATCTTGTCACGGGCCCACGCTGCAACGTGCTGGTCGGGGATCTGCTCGATGACGGCCTCGAAGAAGCCGTGTACCTGCAACCTGTCGGCCCGCTTGGGTGTGAGTCCCCGCGACATGAGGTAGTAGCGCTGGTCCTGGTCGAGGGGCCCGACACTGGACCCGTGCCCGCACTTGACGTCGTTGTTGAGTATCTCGAGGTTGGGAACGGACTGCGCAGCAGCACCTTCCGACAGGATCAGGTTGCGATTCGTCTGGAACGACTCTGTGCGCTTCCCCGTCTCCTCGATCCGGATCATGCCGGTGAACACGGACAAGGCACGATCTGCAACGGCGCCTTTCAAGAACATGTCTGCCCTCGTGTTGGTTCCGATGTGGTTCATGAAGTACCGGTAGTCGAGGACCTGGTCGCCCTCACCGAAGTAGGCGCCGTAGATCTTGCCGTGCGACCCGTCACCGACGAAGTCGACGTCGAGATGCAAGCGTCCGAGCTTGGCTCCGAGACCGACCTCGCTGAAGGTGAGCCCCGCGTCTCTTCCCAGTCGGATGACGCCACGCCCGAGTGAGCGTGTTGCGTAGTTCCAGTCCTGGATGATGCTGAGGGTGAGACGTGCGTTGTCGCCGACGTTCGCTGTGATACTCGGAACGACCGTGGCCGCCTGATCGGTCGTGGACCGCATCCGCACGACGACCGCAGCGTCGCCCCCCCTGGGTACATCGATGTGCACACCGGGGAACGTGGTGGCCGTTCCGGTCGTCTGGATGTCGACGAGTACGGGGGTCTCGAGCAGGGCCTCTCCGACGTAGGCAGAACCCGGTGCGTAGGCAAGGAACGCGGTTGAAAAGAGGTCGCTCCCTCGCACGATCTCGACAGACTCCTCGAGTTCACCGACACTCGCTACGCCCTGAGACGTCGTGTAGCCATCGACGATGCTCACGACGGTTCCGTGCCATCCCGTGACGACGTGATCATCGTTGCTCGATCCCGGCCCCGGTGGGACCGACTCGAACCCCGGGTCGAAGTCGAGGTCGAGGTAGCGCCAGATCTCCTCGCGCTCGGAGGGCATCGACAGGGTCCCGAGACGTTCCTTGGCGGCGGTGCGGCGCTCCGCGAGCCATGTGGCCTCGGTCGTACCAGAGGGTGTTTGGGGCACAGACAGATCCTTCGTGAGTTCCCGCCGAGGATACCGCTGCCCCGCATGCAATCGACCGGTTTCCACCATGGCCGTGTGTGTATCTCCGTGACATAAAGAAGTACGTAACGGAACGACACACCTACCGTTCCTGGTAACAGGACAACCGAGGCGGCAATCGGTAGGAAGAGTGCCGCCCAGGAGGCCAGACCCCCATGCGCACCATCACTCTGCGTTCCCTCGCGTTCATCGCGATCGTCAGCATCACACTCACCGGATTCCAGGCAGCCGTCTCGCCGACGCCTGCAAGCGCCGACCCCGCGGACACCGACTTCACCTTCGCCGTGTTCCCGGTCTACTCTCCGTTCGCCCAGGTCAGGGACTCGTGGGGAGCGCGGCGCCCCGGTGGCCGACGCCACAAGGGAACCGACATCATCGCCCCCCGGGGAACACCGATCCTCGCCGTCTCCTCTGGCGTCGTCATCGAGATGGACTACCGGCCCTCATCGGGTTACTACGTACGTATCGACCACGGCGATGGATGGCAGTCCGTGTACCTGCATCTCAACAACGACACGATCGGGACCGACGATGGTGCCGGCGGGACCTGGTCGGCGTTCTACCCGACACTGACCGTCGGTACCGAGGTCTTCGCCGGTGACGTCATCGGATACGTTGGAGACTCCGGCAACGCCGAGGACACGATCCCACACGCACACGTCGCCGTCACACTCGACGGGGCCAAGGTCAACCCGTACCCCCTCGTCATGGATGCGCTCGAACGCGAGGAGCGAACCGTTCGCGCGTCACTCGAACCCGTCTGAGCACCACGACCCGACGAACGAGCTCTCAGACACCCGACCCGGCCCGTCTCACCGCACGGGTGAACACGTCGTCGAGCATCTCGACGCTCAACCTGCCGGTGAACGTGTTCTGCTGGGACACGTGGTAGCTCATGAGGATGGTGACTCCATCGAGAACGACCTCTTCTCCGTGACCGAAGGAAGGTCTCGGCGTTGGGAGTGCGAGACCGCAGCGGCGCAGATGGCTCCACAGGGAGTGGTACGCGAACTGACCGAGCACGACGAACACCGTGGCTCGCCTCAACAGGGACAGTTCAGCATCGAACCACACTGAACAGGTGTCCCGCTCCCCCGGCGTCGGCTTGTTCTGAGGAGGAGCACATCGCACCGCAGCGGTGACCCATGCCCCCGACAACACCAACCCGTCGTAGCGATTCACCGATGTCGGCTGGTTCGCGAGGCCGGCTCGATAGAGAGCCCGATAGAGCCACTCACCCGATCGGTCTCCTGTGAACATGCGCCCCGTACGGTTAGCACCGTGGGCTGCAGGGGCCAACCCGACGACGACGATCTCTGCCTCGGGATCCCCGAACCCCGGGACCGGACGGCCCCAGTAGTCGTCGTAGCGAAACGCTGCCCGCTTCGTCTCTGCGATCTCCTGACGCCACGCCACGAGACGCGGGCACGCCTCACACGACGTGAGCCGCGCCTCGAGCTCCCCTAGGGAGGTGGCGGAAGCGCATCCGTCGTGTATCTTGCGTTGTTGCTCCATAGCATCCAGCCCATCCCGGCCTCGGTCACTGCTTCCTGCACGTTGCGTTGGGCGACGGAGTCGATGGCCCACGTTTGGAGCCACGGTCGTAGATAGCCGTGGCCATCCATCTTGCCTCGACCACCTGCAAGTGCAGACGTGACGATCTCGACGGCGTTGTCATCCGGGTTCTCGAACCCCTTCCAACCGGAACCGTAGTTCGTCGTGTACAACGTCGGGGTCAGGACATCGACGATCCGTGACATCGTGCTCGGGCGCTGTCCCACTCCCTCATCTGCAGTGGACTCGAGCACGATACCGAGAACCGACGTCGAGACCGTACACCCCATCGGGTGCAGCACCGAGTACGCCCTGGTGAGGAACGCGGAGATCGAAGCGACACGGACCTCCTGGGTGTACTCACCATCGAAGACCGCCTTCGAGAGATCACCACCGATCGGGAACGAGACGTTGTCGAACTCGACCTCGTCGAAACCCACCTTGCCGCAGGCTTCCTCTGCCAGGGCGATGGAGTACTCGAAGGAAGCCGGGTCTGACGGGTCGAGCCAGGCGTAGCCGTTGCGCGAGCGCCAGAGCCCGCCATCGTCCACGTTCGTCACGGCACGATCGGGTTCGGCCTCGGCGTAGA
>JAJRYI010000174.1 GCA_024275815.1 Actinomycetes bacterium
AGCGGTGATGATCTTGAGCAGGATGTTCTCGACGTCCTCACCGACGTACCCCGCTTCGGTCAGCGCTGTGGCATCGGCGATTGCAAAGGGAACGTTGAGAAGCCGTGCAAGGGTCTGCGCCATGAGGGTCTTCCCAGACCCCGTCGGACCGACCATCAAGATGTTGGACTTCTGGAGCTCGACGTCGTCCTCTTTGGAACGCTGGCCGGCGCGCACACGCTTGTAGTGGTTGTACACGGCAACCGAGAGGACCTTCTTCGCCTGACCCTGCCCGACGACGTACTCCTCGAGGAACTCGTAGATCTCGTGCGGCTTGGGGAGCTCGGTGAAGGTCACTTCTTCAGTGCCGGAGAGCTCCTCCTCGATGATCTCGTTGCACAACTCGATGCACTCGTCACAGATGTATACGCCTGGTCCGGCGATGAGCTTCTTGACCTGCTTCTGTGACTTGCCACAGAAGCTACATTTGAGAAGCTCGGAGCCTTCGTACTTCGCCAAGTCGACTCTCCTCTAGCTCGACACTGCTTCGAGCTGTCGGCCCGAGAGCACTGCGTCGATTACACCGTACTCGATAGCTTCCTCGGGTCCGAGCCAAAAGTCGCGCTCGGTGTCATCGGCAACCTCTTCGAGGGGCTTGCCCGTGTGCTCTGCAAGGATCACGTTGATGTCCTCGCGGGTCTTGAGGATCTCACGAGCATGGATCTCGATGTCGGTCGCCTGACCGCCGACGCCAGAGACGTGTGGCTGATGGATCATGATGCGGCTGTGCGGGAGGGCGAAGCGTTTGCCCTTCTCCCCTGCTGCGAGCAGGACGGCCGCGGCGGACGCGGCGAGCCCCATGCAGTACGTTGCCACCGATGGCTTGATGAACTGCATCGTGTCGTAGATCGCCATGAGGGCGTACGTCGATCCCCCGGGCGAGTTGATGTACAGGTTGATGTCCTTGTCGGGATCCTCACCCTCGAGGTGGAGCAACTGCGCCATGACGATGTTCGCGACGCCGTCATCGATCGGCGTGCCGAGGAAGATGATGCGGTCCTTGAGCAGACGGCTGTAGATGTCGAAGGCGCGCTCACCGCGAGGAGTCTGTTCAACGACTGTTGGGACCAGGTAACTCATTCTGTTTCCTCCGGCTCTTCGGTCTCTTCGATAACGTCATCATCTGACGCCTCGGGAGCTTCTTCAACCTCGTCGGTCGAATCGTCTTCCGCTTCTTCTTCTCGTTCTTGTTCTCGTGGCTCGATCACGACCGGGGTCAGATCGACCGGGTTGCCGTCCGCATCGACCGGCTTGGCCGATTCGACGAGTCCGGTGATGGCCCGCTCGCGGAGGATATCACCGACGAGCGACTCAACTTGACCACTCGCAGCCCACGAGTCGACGATCACCTGAGGATCGTCGACCTGGCCCTGGAACATCTCGGTCACGTACTCGAGGATCTCCTCATCGGAGACCTCGTAGTTCTCGATCGCGGCGATCGAGTCGAGCAAGACTCTGGTCGACAACGCTGCGTTGGCCTGG
Source organism: Actinomycetes bacterium (assembly GCA_024275815.1). Taxonomy (GTDB): domain Bacteria; phylum Actinomycetota; class Acidimicrobiia; order Spongiisociales; family UBA5794; genus JAMBLL01. The sequence continues at coordinate 1,522 of JAJRYI010000174.1, forward strand.
TCACGGAGCGATGCAATGAAGGTCGCTTCGTCCTGACCGGTGATCCGCAGATAGTTCTGGAGGTCGATCTTGTCCTCTTCGAGGCGAGCAGCGAGGTTACGTACCCGCGCTTCGACCTCGGCGCTGATCAGTGCTTCGGGGACCTCGAAGTCGACCTCGTTGGAGATGTACTCGACGATCTTGTCCTGGAGGATGGCGCGCTGGTTGTGGACCTTGTAGGCGAGCATGTTCTTCTCGATGGCTTCACGGAGCTCGACGACGGTCTCGAACTCGGTCGAGTCGGCGACCATCTCGTCGGTGAGCTCGGGAAGGACCTTCTTCTTCGCCTCTTTGATCGTCACGATCAGATCGACGTCCTCACCACCGCGCTCCGAGTACCCCTCAGGCAGCGTCCCGGTCCCCTTCGCCGTATCCCCAACGGTCGCACCGACGATGATCTCGTCGAGACCGGGGATGAACGAGTTCGTTCCGAGTTCGTACATCAAGTCCTTGGCACCCGCCGTCTCGACCGGCTCACCATCCACCTCCGCGCTGATGTCGATCAGTGCGAAATCGCCCTCCGAGAGCTCCCCGTCATGATCGGCGAGCTCTGCGAACTGGTTGCGGAGCGCGTCGAGCTGTTCCTCGATCTCTGCTTCGGTCGGGGATGGATCCTCGACTTCGATCTCGATCTCACCGAACTCGGGGAGCGATTCGAGCACCGGCCACAACGTCACGAGAACGTCGATCTCGACGACCCCGTCTTCGTTGTCGTCACGCACGGCGGAAACAGTCGGCACCGTCACGGGATCGAGACCGGCCTCGTTGATGGCCTCCGGGACGATGTCCTGGATCGCTTCTTCGATGGCCTCGGAGCGCACGTAGTCGGCGCCGGCCATCCGTTCGACTACGGCCAGCGGCGCTTTGCCCGGCCGAAAGCCCTTGATCTTCATGCTCTTCGAGATCTTCGCTGCAGCCTTCTTCTTGGCTGCGGCGAGCTCGTCGTTCTCGAGTCGGACGGTCAACGTCCTCTCGAATCGTCCGGATTCTTTGACCTCGGTCTGCACGATCACTCCTCGACATCGTGTGCAACCGCGCGTGGCCCTCGGTGATGAGGGACACGGCGGAATTGGG
>JAJRYI010000175.1 GCA_024275815.1 Actinomycetes bacterium
GAGAACGTGGCAACCGGTTCCGTGACACCACGCTCGGTTCCGGCGAGCTTCGCCGTGTAGCCGGACATGAAGTAGTACATCGCCTGCTCCCTCGTGAGGCGGGAGATCGGGGGAAGCACCCCGAAGGCGTCGGCCGAGAGGAACACGATGTTCTTCGGATGGTCGGCAACACCGCTCTTGACGACGTTCGGGAGGTGTGGAAGCGGGTACGAACACCGCGTGTTCTCCGTCTTGGATCCGTCGTCCCACTCGACGCTGCGACTCTCTGGGTTGAGGACGACGTTCTCGAGGATCGTCTCGAACTGGTTCGCGGCCTCGAAGATCAGCGGCTCGTCCTTCGGGCTGAGGCTGATCACCTTGGCGTAGGACCCACCTTCGATGTTGAAGATACCGTCGACACCCCAGCCGATCTCATCGTCGCCGATCATGTTGCGGGTCGGATCTGTCGCAAGCGTCGTCTTGCCCGTACCCGAGAGACCGAAGATGACGGCCGAGTCTCCCGCCTCACCGACGTTGGCCGACGCATGCATCGACAGCGCGCCTGCCTTCGGGAGGAGGTAGTTCATGGCAGAGAACACGGACTTCTTCATCTCACCGAGATAGCTCGTACCCCCGATGAGCAGCACCTTGTGCTCGAAGCTGATGATGATGAACACCTCACTGCGCACACCATCACGCTCGGGGACCGACTTGAAGTTCGGTGCATGGACGATCGTGAAATCAGGCATGAACGGTTAGATCTCATCATCGTGCTCGAAAGTACGCGGGAGGCGGAACATGTTCCGGCAGAAGTGTGCGTGCCACGGGCTTTCGGTGATGACGCGCACCGCAAGGCGGTACTGCGGGTCCGCGGCTGCGTAGACGTCCTGAACGTAGAGCTCCTGCTGGCCGAGGTACTCGGTGACCCTGTCGTAGAGAGCGTCGTACACCTCGGGCTCGATGGGGTGGTTGACGTCCCCCCACCAGATAGCGTCTTCGGTGTCCGCCTCGCGAACGATGAACTTGTCTTTCGGGCTCCGGCCCGTGTACGGGACGGTGTCGACGACGATCGGCCCCTTGTGGGCGAGGATCCCCTCGCCCCGACGAAGCGTGTGCTCGATCAGCACCGGTGTCGTCAGATCCCAGTGGATGTCACCTTCGGACTGGATTCCGTGCATGGACAGGTCGCGCATAGTTCCTCTCTGGGGTGATGCTGGCGTCAGGATACGCAAGTCGTGGACTGGTCTCCATTCGATGAAGCAAAGGGGTCCCAACTGCAGAAGTCTGCGGCAGGACCCCTCACCTCATCAAGGCTTACGGATTCTGGTACTCGGCCTTCGGTCCGAGGTAGTACCACCAGTTCAACACGAGACAGATGACGTAGAAGAACGCGAATGCGTAGAGAGCGATCTCAGGCGTCCCTCCCTTGATCTGCTCACCGAACTCCTGAGGAACGACGAAGGCACCGTACGCCGCTACGGCAGAGGTCCAGCCGAGAACAGGCCCGGCCTGCTCCCTGTTGAACACGATGGCGATGGTACGGAACGTCGATCCGTTGCCCACACCCGTTGCTGCGAACAGGACGAGGAACAGGAGGAAGAATGGGATGAAGAACTCTTCCGGTGTCTCAGACTGATACGCCTGCTTCATGAAGTACGCAACGCCGAGGGCACTTGCGATCATCGTCACAGCAACCCACTGGGTCACCTTGGCTCCACCGACCTTGTCTGCGACCCAACCGCCGAGCGGACGGATGAACGCCCCGATGAACGGACCCATCCATGCGAATGCAAGCGCAGATGGACCGTTCGGGTTGATCACGTCGTGCATCCACACGCCATCGGCACCGAGGGTGTGCTGGAAGCCGAAGATGACCTTGATCGCAAGGGCGAAACCGGCCGAGTAGCCGATGAAGCTACCGAACGTCATCGTGTAGATGACGCTCATGATCCATGTGTGCTTGTTCCCGAAGATCTTGAACTGCCGTTCGAGGTTCGGTTTGATGTCACCCCGAAGCTGCTTGAGCAGCATCACGGTCGCAAAGATCACCAGGATGATCGTCGGGTACTTCGCCCACGTCCACCCCAGACCGACCGGTGCCGGGAGGATGATGAACAGTCCGGCCACGGCCGGGATGAACGCCAGTCCGAGCATTCCGCTGATCTTCCCGAAGGAGCCGAGAGCCCCGCTGATGTTCGGGGACACGTGCTCGGCGCGGATGTTGTCCATCCTGAACCAGGCGAGGAACGCGAGCGGGACGAGGAACAGCAGCCACACGAACCCTGCGTTCTGGATGAACGTCTCGGTCCCTGCCGGGATCTTCCCGAAGATCCATCCAGAGCTGTTCTCGAGCGTCCGACCCGCACCGATGACGCCGAACGTCATGACGAGCGGGACGAGGATCTGCATCGTCGTGACACCGGCGTTCCCGAGTCCTGCGTTGAGGCCGAGCGCGAGACCCTGCTTCCGCTTGGGGTAGAAGAAGCTGATGTTGGACATCGAAGACGCGAAGTTCCCGCCACCGATACCGGACAGGATCGCCAGTACCTGGAACACCCACAGCGGTGTGCCGTCGGACATCAATGCGAACCCGGTGCCCGCTGCCGGGATCATCAAGAGCGCCGTCGTGAAGAAGATGGTGTTGCGCCCGCCTGCGATCCGGATCAGGAAGCTGCTCGGGATTCGCAGCGTCGCACCCGTCAGGCCTGCGATCGCCGACAGCGTGAAGAGTTCAGCCTTCGTGAAATCGAAGCCCAGGTTGAGCATCTGGACGGTGATGATGCCCCAGTACAACCATACCGAGAACCCGACCAGGAGGCTCGGGATCGAGATCCAGAGGTTCCTGCTCGCGACTTTCTTCCCCGTCGTCTCCCAGAACTCCTCGTCCTCGACGTCCCACTCGTAGATATCGGCCATTCGCACTCCCTTCACATCCGCAGGTCACGTCGTCTTGCGGCGGGCCACGGTGCCTTCACTCATTGCTCGGTTTGGGTCTTGGTACGGATTCTTACTCCAGGACATCCTCTTCATGATGGGTGAACTCCTCGTCCGAGAAGGCGCCCTCGGGTTCTCTCAGCATGAACAGCGTCACCAGGAACGGCAGGAGCGCACCACCCGCCAGGATGAAGAAGAAGGTTCGAGCATCGACCATCGAGAACAGGACGAGGTAGACAACCGCACCCACGTTGCCGTACGCGCCCGCCATACCTGCGATCTGGCCCGTCATCTTCTTGTTGACCATCGGAATGATGGCGAACGTCGCACCTTCAGCACCCTGGACGAAGACGGAGGCGAAGATGGTGATGATGACCGCGATGACCAGCCACCAGACCGTCTCGAACATCGGGACGACCGTTCTCAGGCCGTCGGAGTCGACACCGTCACCCCATACCCCGATGAAGGCCATGAGGAAGAACCCAATCACGATGCCCCCCATGTAGATGAGCATCGTTCGCTTCCGATTCGTCATCTTGTCCGAAATGTAGCCGCCGAGGGGCCTCGCGACCAAGTTGACGAAGGCGAAGGACGCAGCGACGAACCCGGCCACCGTTGCGGTGACGAGCACGTCACCCTTCCCGTTCGTCAACGGTGCGAACACACCCTGGAAGAACGCAGGCAGCATCGACACGACGGCGAGCTCGGCACCGAAGTTGGCGAAGTAGGTCGCGTTCAGCGCCGCGACGCTCCCCCAGTGGTACTTGTCTTCTTCGGGGACGCCTGCTTTGAGGTACGGAAGGTTGATGTGCAGCGTCTTGTAGGCATGGGCTGCGTACACGAGGAAGAGAACGAGGTAGATGATCGTGAGCGCCGTGGTCGACAGGACGGGCTTTCCATCGATGTGCACGTTTCCGATGCGCCAGGCAAGGACGGCGAGTGCACCCATCAGAGGGATCGACCAGATGAGGTACTGGACGAGGTCGACGTACGACGTCACCATCATCGGCTCGGTCTTCTTGGCCTTGATGATCCGCTTGCCCTCTGGGGCGTCCTTGACCAGGAAGTAGTACATGACGCCGTAGATCCCGAGCACGAGACCGTTGATGACCATCGCCCAACGCCATGCGCCGTCACCGAGGCCGAGCCACTCACCGAGGAAGGTGATGGCGAACCACGGAAGCGTCATCGCTGCGAACGCTGACCCGAAGTTCCCCCAACCTGCGTAGAACCCCTCGGCACGACCGATGTACTTCGGCGGGAACCACTGGGCGATCATCTTGATGCCGATCACGAAGCCTGCACCGACGGAGCTCAAGATGAGGCGGGCGAGAAGCATCTGCATGAACGAGTTGCCCATGGCAAACGCGATCGTGGGGATAGCCATCGTGACCATCAGCGCGCTGA
>JAJRYI010000176.1 GCA_024275815.1 Actinomycetes bacterium
GGTCGGTGACCGTCGTATCGTCGATACGCCACTCGAGCTTGTTGTCGACGTCGACGACGCCGTCGAGCCTGCGCGTGAGTTCCTCCATCAGCCTGACCTCCGTGCGCGTGCCGATCTTGCCCACGAGGGTCACCACTCCGTTGTGGACGTCGACGGAGACGGTCTCGGGATCGACGAACAGCACCCTTCGGATGAGGTCCTCCCGGATCTCATCTTCGATGAGATCGTCGGGACGGGTGAACCCCGCAACGATGTCGAAACGTGAGATGATGCCGACCATTCGATCGTCCTCGACGACGAGCACACGTTTGACGTCGTTGGTGTTCATGAAGCGAGCTGCTTCGATGACCTCGAGGCCCGGCTCGACGGTGAGCACGGAGTGGGACATGACCTCTTCGACGGTCTCGGGGGCGGTTCCCTTCTCTGCCCGTTCGACCTCCATGGCAAGGAAGTCACCTTCGGTGATGATCCCGAGCACATGATCGTCTGGGTCGACGACCGGGAGTCCCGATACGCGGTAGCGGAACATCATTCTGGCCGCGTCGCGTACCGATGTGGTCGGTGCGACGGCGACTACGTCGGTCGTCATCAGGTCACGAACGTGCATGCATCCTCACTTACAACCTCGACGGCAGGTCTGTTCGGGACGGTATCCACGTCCCTTCCACGGGCCGAACTTTGATTCGTGCGTCCACGATACGCACACCGGCGCCCGGTGTGCCCACTTTCACGGGGTTGAGGTCCATCTCGAAGACCTCCGGGAGGTCCTCGATGAGCGCCGACACCCGAAGCAGCGTGTCGACCACCGCCTCGATGTCGCCGAGAGGGCCACCCCGATATCCCTCGAGCAGGCGGGCGGACTTGACGTCGGCGATCATCTCTCTGGCATCGAGGTCGGTCAGGGGATGGATGCGGAACGCGACGTCACCGATGAGTTCGACGAAGACACCTCCGAGGCCGAAGACGATGAGTGGGCCGAAGTTCGGGTCCTCGACCATGCCGATCAGGATCTCGTGGCCACCCGAGACGAACTCCTGGATGAGCACTCCTTCAGCATCCTGTACGACCGACGTCACCTGCTGGTACGCCTCGATGACGGCATCTCGCCCGGACACGTCTAGCACGACTCCCCCAACGTCGGACTTGTGGACTGCCGATGGGGAGATCACCTTCAACACGACGGATGTCGAGAGCTGCTCGGCGAACGCAGCAGCCTCGTCGGGAGAGTGCACGACACCAGATCGCGGAATCGTCAGGCCGTACGCCGTGAGCACGGCATCGACGTCATCGGGGTCGAGCCATACACCCTCTTCGTCGACGTCGACACTTGCTGCTTCGACGACGGCGCGGGCACCATCACGGTCGACATCGTCGAACCGGACGAGTTGCCCGACCGGCTTCTCCTTCCATTCGGCGTACTCCACCGCGCTACGCAACGCCATCACGGCACTTTCCGGGAACGAGTAGATCGGGAACTTGGCCGTGGTGCTCGCTAGTTCGGAAGGTACGCCAGATGAGTTCAGATACACGGAGAGGAAGGTCTTGTCCGAATCGGACTCCTCGACTGCTCTGCGAATGGCTGTGGCTGTGTCGGCGACGCCTTCATACGACGCAGGGATGAAGAGCGTGATCAACGCGTCGATCTCGTCACTTGCGAGCATCGTGCGGATCGCCTTGTGATACTCGGCAGGCCCCGCCGCAGCGATCATGTCGATGGGGTTGGCAACGGCGGCATCCTCTGAGAGGAAGCTGCGCAACTCCCTTTGAAGTGCATCGGAGAAGGTCGGGACGTTGAGTCCTTGAGACTCGATCGCGTCGACGGCCAGGATCGCCGGTCCACCAGCGTTCGTGATGACCCCGACGTTCCTTCCTCGTGGCAGGGGCTGTGTCGAGAGCAACGAGGCGACGTGGAAGAGCTCCTCGAGGGTGTTCACCCGAATCACGCCGGCCTGGGTGAACAGTGCGTCGACGGCGGTGTCGAGACTGGCGAGAGACCCCGTGTGGCTCGATGCAGCCCTCGCTCCTGCCGCTGTCCGGCCGGATTTCACCGCAACGATGGGCTTCTTCGCACCGATCCTCGGTGCGATGCGGGCTAACTGCCTGGCGTTCCCGAACGACTCGACGTAGAGAAGGATCACGTCCGTGTTGGGATCCTCCTCCCAAAACAGAAGGAGGTCGTTGCCCGAGACGTCCGCCTTGTTCCCAACGGATATGAACGTCGAGATGCCTATGCCGAGTTGCGCCGCGTGGTCGAGGATGGCCAGACCGAGGGCACCGCTCTGAGAGGACATTGCAACGTTGCCCTTGGGAGGCATGATGGGACCGAACTGCCCGTCGAGGTTGACGGCCGGGTCGGTGTTGAGCAGACCCATGCAGTTGGGTCCGACCATGCGCATTCCGGCACCTCGCGCGATCTCGAGGAGGTCTCGCTCCACCGAAGCTCCCGCCTCGCCGACTTCGGAGAAGCCTGCCGAGATGACGACGATCCCCTTGACGCCTTTGTCGGCACACTCCTGGACGACGTCGGGAACGAACGGTGCGGGGACGACGATGAACGCGAGATCGACCTTGCCCGGAATGTCCTTCACCGACGAGTACGTCGGGATCGACCGTACGACCGCCGTCTTGGGGTTGACCGGGTACACCGGCCCCATGAAGTCTGCGTTGATGATGTTGTTGAAGAGTCGACCTCCGATCGAGGCCTTGTTCCTGCTCGCACCGATCACGGCGATCGACTGGGGGTAGAACAGCGGAAGGATGCTTGCCGCCGTTGCTATCTGCTCCGCCTTGCCCTCTGCAGCCATGACGGCATCGGACTCCTCGGTAGGGATGTCGACCGTGTAGACACCTTCATCGATGTCGCGGGTGAGCGGGAAACCGGCGTTTCGGAACACCCGCATCATCGCGTGGTTGTCGGCGAGGAGGAACGCGCGGAACCGTTCGATACCCAGTGCCCTGGCGTACGCAGAGATCCGGAAGACGAGAAGTGTGCCGATGCCCATGCCCTGGAAGGCATCTGCGACGGTGAACGCTATCTCTGCCGACGCCGGATCACCGGGAATGGCGTTGTACCGCCCGACACCGACGAGTTCCCCATCGACGATCGCTACGAACGCCATGTTCGTGCGGTAGTCGAGATCGGTGAACGCTACGAGCTCTTCA
>JAJRYI010000177.1 GCA_024275815.1 Actinomycetes bacterium
ACAGTCCCGCGAGCTGCGCGATCTCGTAGATGGATACTCCTCCAACCGGGGTGAGCTGTTCAAGGAGGCCCTGACGGAAGCAGCATGCGACGTTGAAGAGCTCTTCGCCGTAGAGATCAGCCTGGTCGTACGTATCGACAGAAAGATGGACGATCGGCTGGTGGCTCTGGTCGATGCGGCACGAGAGGCCATGACCAACGCTGGGAAGCACTCCGGAGCCAATCGGATCGACGTGTACGCGGCGATCGAGGATGGAGACGCCTGCGTGTACGTTCGCGATCTTGGGAGGGGTTTCGACACCAACAGTGCCGATCTGGGCCACGGCATCGAGCGATCGATCCGTGGCCGTCTCGAATCGGTCGGGGGACAAGCACGTTTCCGTGCCGAAGCGGGTGAGGGGACCGAGGTACTCATGACCGTCTCGATGGGAAAGGTGCCGGTGTGACCAAGGCGACGCTCGTGTTGATCGATGATCACGAGATCGTTCGTGCCGGGGCGACGAAGTTCCTCGACACGCACTACGAGATCGTCGGTGAGGCAGACGACGTACAGACGGGGATCGATCTCTTGTTGAAGGCGAAACCCGACGGCGCCCTCATCGATGTGCAACTGCGTTCCGGTACCGGAGATCAGGTCGTGATCGCGATCAAGAAAGCAGGTCTATCGACGAAGTTCCTCGCCCTGTCCGTGTCGGCCGAGCGGATCGATGTCGTTCGCATGCTCCGCGCCGGGGTCGATGGCTACGTTCTCAAAGACACCCTCGGGGAGGAGTTGCCGGGCCTCGTTCAAGAGATGCTCGATGGCGGGCGCCCCGTCTCACCACAGATCGCAGGTTTCATGCTCGACATCGACGAGATGGCAGAACAGTCACCCGAGATAGAGGCGCTCACGAGGCGGGAACGCGAAGTCGTCCGATTCATCGCCCGCGGATACTCGTACAGGAGAACCGCCTCTGCGATGTTCGTCTCCCCCAAGACCATCGAAGCGCACATGAGCAACATCTTCAAGAAGCTCGGCGTCGCGTCACGCCACGAACTGTCCCTGGAGGCCTACCGCTCCGGCTGGGTGCCCCAGGTCGAGGGCGAAACACCCTGAGGAAATAGGGGGAAATCCCTATATGTCTGAGCGCAGGGTTGGTCGAAACTGTTGTGGACAGAGCCTGACGGGTCCGGTCCGCAACCGAACACCTCAGATCTGCGGCCGCCGTACGTGCGTTCGGTTGCCGTGTCCGGCCTGCGCCGGCGACTCCAGCACTGGTTGCGGACCTTCAGGGGGACCCGGCAGGTTCTTTCGTTTCCGCTCCCCGGCGGACGCGCGCTAGTCGAGCCATCGCAGCGATCCCCACTACCGGGCCGAGAGCGAGCCACGGGAACGCCCACTGCCATCCGAGGGATGCGACGATCGCAGGGATGCCTCTGATCGTCACGAGTGTCAGCAGGAACCCCACGGCAGTTTGTACCGTGAGGGCGGTTCCTCTGAACCGATCTTCTGCAGTTTCGGTGACGAGAGCCGAGAACTGTGCCGAGTCGGCGACCACCGTCAACCCCCACACGAGGAAGAGAGCAACCGCGATCCACGGTGTCCGACCGAAAACGAGTGGGGAGACGACGGCGCTCGCCCCTGAGATCGCCATCGCTCCACCAGCAACTCGCTCTCTTCCGTAGCGGTCGGCGAGGGAACCAGCCAACCACGACCCGAGACCA
>JAJRYI010000178.1 GCA_024275815.1 Actinomycetes bacterium
TCTCGAGGGAAACGGACCTGCCGTCGGGGGCCCATGCAGCGTTGTCGTGGAGTTCGAAACCTGCTTCGTCGGTTCCCAGGGTGATGGCCGCACGTTCGATGATCTGGTCGCGAACCTGTTCGGCTGCGCGCTTGACCGCCATCCCTGAGATGTAGGTCGTACTCGACGCGTACGCCCCGGTGTCGAACGGGGTCATGTCGGTGTCCGAAGAGTACGTGATGACATCTTCGGTGGATACGCCGAGCACCTCGGCAGCGATCTGTGCAAGCACCGTGTCGGAACCCGTTCCGAGGTCCGTGGCGCCGACCAGCAGATTGAACGACCCATCGTCGTTGATCTTCAGACTCGCTCCGCCCATGTCGAGACCCGGGATCGCCGTGCCATGCATCGCCATGGCGAACCCGATACCACACCGGATGTTCGGACGATCGGATGGCTGCCTCCACTCGGGGTCGTTTCGACGGCTCCAGCCGATGGCTCGCATGCCCTGGAGGACGGCCTCCTCGAGTCCGCTCGATGTCACGAGGGGCATGACGGCATCGTCCTGGTCACCCTCACCGAGTTGCTGCGCGATGTCGAGTGGGTCCCCGACCTTCGTCCAGTTGAGGCGCCGGAACTCGATCGCGTCCATGCCAAGAGCATCGGCGATGTCTTCCATGTGCGATTCGAGGGCGAAGAGTGCCTGGGGTGCCCCGTAGCCGCGATACGCACCGGGAACGGGAAGGTTCGTGTAGGCGACCTTGCAGTCGAACTTCTTGACGGGGGAGTTGTAGGAACTGAGGCCCCGGAGCCCGCTGACCATCTGCACCGTGAGCCCGTGCGTCCCGTACGCGCCCGTGTTGGCGACGATCGTCATCTCCTGAGCCGTGAGCTTGCCGTCGGCGTCGATGCCGCTCTTGAACGTGATCGTTTGAGGGTGACGGGTGCGGCTCGAAACGAACTCCTCCTCACGGGTGAGTTCGAGACGTACCGGGCGGCCCGTTGCGATCGTGAGATGGCCGACGATGTCCTCGATCAACATCTCCTGTTTCACCCCGAACCCGCCACCGATCCGCGGCTTGATGATCCGGATCTGCTTCACTGGGATGCCGAGGAGCGGGGCAACCATGCGCCGCACGTGGAACGGAACCTGTGTCGATGACGTGATGACGAGCCGCTCGTCGCTGTCCCACGCAGCGATGGCGATGTGCGGCTCGATGGGAGCCTGCTGGACCTGGTGCACTCGGAAGGTCTGCTCGAACACGCGTTCCGCGACGGCGTAGCCGCCATCGATGTCTCCCGTTTCTGCCTTCAGATGATGCACGATGTTGCGTTGCGGGTCGTGGGCGCCGTCCATCTCGGCTTCGTCGTGGATGATGGGTGCACCTTCTGCAATGGCCTCGTTCTCATCGAACACTGCAGGGAGCACTTCGTAGGTGACGTCGATCAGATCGATGGCTGCTTGTGCGATCTCGACCGTCTCTGCTGCAACGGCGGCGACACGGTCTCCGACGAAGCGGACCTTGTCGTCGAAGCTGACCTGGTCGTAGGGGAGCGGGTTCGGATAGCTCTGGCCACCCGACGCGTAACGGACCCGTGCAACGTTGCCGTGATGGAGCACAGCGTGGACGCCCGGGAGCGCCTTGGCTCTCGAGTCGTCGATGGAGACGATCCTGGCGTGGGCGTGGGGGCTGTAGAGCACCTTGGCGATCAGTGTCCCTGTCAGGTCCACGTCGTCGGTGAACGCCGGGTTGCCCTTGACGAGCTTGATCGCATCGACCTTCGCCTCAGGTTGCCCGACCACGCGGGTGCGGGGGACGTCGTTGCTGAGTACGACCCGGGGTGCAAGTGGCGTGAGGTTGTCACGATCGCTGTGGGTCTCGTCGGAGTCGAGGAGTTCGTCGAGGTGCACCACGTCGATGCCGTCGGGATCGTCCCCTGCCAGGATCGCCGCGACCCGCAGCACTGCGTGGACGGGGCGCAGGTATCCGGTCTCGCGGTCGAGGATCCCCGACAGCGCATCGCGGACGTCGTCCTCTGACGGGTTCGGGTCGCGTTCGATGAGTTCCCTTGCGGCGAGGATGGTGGCGGGCGTCGAGTACCCGGACTGGATGGCACCGGTGTCGATGAAGGCCTGCTGGATCGGATGGATGTTGCCGGGGATGCTCATCCCCTCGACCGTCTCGACGGCGTGCCCGTCGGCCTGGGCTGCGAGCATGACGTCGGCGGAGATGAGACGCCCGTCGAGGAGGACCGCAGCGGCTCCCGTCTCACCCGTGTCGGAGCCGAAGCGGACACTGTGGTAGCCGGCGCGTCGCAGAACGGCACGGAGCGAGTCGTGTGGTTGACACGTCAAGAGGTGATCGGTGCCGTTGATGGTGAGTGTCACGTTCATGACGGGGCACCTTCCTGGATGACAGCCGCACAGCGCTGGGCCAAGACCGTTGCAAGGTGTCTCCGATACTCGGAGGATCCACGGAAGTCGGCAGGAGGGTCGAGGTCGATGAGTGCGTCGATGTCGACGATCACGGGCCGTTCGGCAACACCCGATGCTGCGATCACGACGGTGCCTCTGTCGCTGCGGTGGGCAACGACAGAGACGATCGGTCGATCCTTGGGGGTGCGAGCCGTCCGATCCGCAGCAGCGATACCGTCGGTCGGCACCGACACGGCGGTGATGATGGCACCATCGAGCAGGCTCGGATCGTCGAGGAGGTCATCGAGGAGGTGGTCGGCAGGTCCTGTCTGCCCGGTCACCGTCACGCTGGTCCCGAAGGCGAGGAGGCCGGTGAGGAGCTCGCTTTCAGCCTCGGCCGCCCCGATCGTACCGCCGATGGTGGCAGCGTTGCGGATCGTGTTGGGCGCCTCGCGATGGGCGAGCTCACGGATGACGGGGGGGACTGCCGGCGAATCGACGAGGTCCTGGAGGCGTGCCATCGCTCCGATGCGCACGGTTGCGCCGTCGTGTTCGATCCCGGCGATGTCGAGCGCCTGTAGGTCGACGACGGTCGTCGAGGCGGGGCCTGATGTCGCGGTGACGACCGTTCCACCACCGAGGGGGAGTGTCCCGGGTTCCTGAAGCAACTCGACCGCCTCATCCACTGTGGATGGCCGGTGATACTGCATGATCATGTGTTGTGGTTCCTCCTCGACCCGTTGCGTCACTCTACCTACGCCGGCCATCTGCTTTCGCGGTGGCGAGCTGTTCGTCAGTCTCCGTTCAGGATCTCCCGCACCCTCGACAGCATGTCGGCAGGATCGACGAACTCGACGACGTCGGGGATCTCCGTGAACAGCTTCCTCGCCTTGTCGTGGAGCTCCCGATGGACGGCGAGCACGAGCGGGATGTCGAACGTTCGACACACGTGGAACACGTCCTGGTAGGTGACCACACCGCCTGACTGAACGTCATCGTCGGTGGCGTAGACCTTGTGTACGTACCCCACGAGCACGTCGATGCGGTTCTCGTTGTTGATGATCCGCACGTGCATCCCGTGGTTGTCGAACCCGTTGGAGATCGGGACCGTGTCGTAGCCGTTGCACACCAGGTCGGTGAGCAACGACGAGTCGGTGCCTTCGAAGTAGCCGATGTTCTTTCTCATGGCTGGTCCTCCTCAGACGACACCCTGGTCGAGCATTGCAGTAGCGATCTTGCGGAAGCTCGCGATGTTCGCTCCAACGACGTAGTTGTCCGGCGTTTCATACTCCTCGGCGGTCTCCCTGCAGGTCCGATGGATGGCGGTCATGATGCCGAGGAGCTTCGCGTCGACCTCCTCGCGAGTCCACGAGGTGAACCCAGCGTTCTGTGCCATCTCGAGCCCGCTGGTCGCAACGCCACCGGCGTTGGCAGCCTTTCCGGGTCCGAAGAGCACACCGCTGTCCATCAACAGGCGAACTGCGTCGGGCTCGGTCGGCATGTTCGCCCCTTCGGCAACGACA
>JAJRYI010000179.1 GCA_024275815.1 Actinomycetes bacterium
GTCCGGATTGAAGCAGATGTTCGATGAGGTTTCGCCCATCGAGGACTTCACCGGCAATCTCGCCCTCGAGCTCACCGATCACAGGTTCGATGCGCCGCCCCTCACTATCGAAGAAGCCAAGGACCGCGACTCGAACTACTCTCGCCCTCTTTTCGTGACCGCCAGGTTCCTGAACAAGGAGACCGGTGAGATCAAGGAGCAGCAGGTCTTCCTCGGGGACTTCCCGATGATGACCCGCAACGGCACCTTCATCGTCAACGGGACCGAGCGTGTCGTCGTCAGCCAGCTCGTGCGGAGTCCCGGTGTGTACTTCGATGAAACACGCGACAAGACCTCGGGTCGTTCCGTTTTCGCATGCAAGGTCATTCCGGGCCGTGGAGCATGGCTCGAGTTCGACATCGACAAGAAGGAGACGATCGGCGTGCGCGTCGATCGGAAGCGCCGCCAGTTCGTGACGACGTTCCTCCGGGCACTTGGGATCGCTGAGACCGACGAGGAGATCATCGCGTTGCTCGGTGACAACCAACTCGTGCGTAACACGCTCGAGAAGGACCCGACGTCCACGAAGGAAGAAGCGCTCCTCGACCTGTACCGCAAGCTTCGACCGGGTGAGCTCACCACTGTCGAGTCTGCCCGCAGCCTCATCAAGACGCTGTTCCGCACACCGAAGCGGTACGACCTGACACGGGTCGGTCGCTACAAGATCAACCAGAAGCTCGGTGGGGACGCCTCCGTCGAGATGCTCGATGCATACAGTGCCGAGGAGCAGGGCCTGATCACCGACACGGACATGGTCAACACGATCAAGTACCTCATGGCGCTCCATGAGGGCCGTGACGGGTACCGCACCGACGACATCGACAACTTCCAGAACCGCCGTATCCGCACGGTGGGGGAGTTGATCCAGAACCAGATCCGTGTCGGCCTCACCCGTCTCGAGCGTGTCGTGCGGGAGCGCATGACGACCCAGGACCCTGAGGCGATCACGCCACAGACCCTGATCAACATCAGGCCCGTCGTTGCGTCGATCAAGGAGTTCTTCGGAACGTCCCAGCTGAGCCAGTTCATGGACCAGCCGAACCCGCTTGCTTCGATCACGCACCGGCGCCGTCTCTCGGCGCTCGGCCCGGGTGGCCTTTCCCGTGAACGGGCAGGCTTCGAGGTTCGCGACGTTCACCCGTCTCACTACGGTCGCATGTGTCCGATCGAGACACCAGAGGGTCCGAACATCGGTCTCATCGGCTCGCTCGCATCATACGCGCGTGTCAACAGGTTCGGTTTCATCGAGACTCCGTACCGCCGTGTCGAGAAGGGCAGGGTCACCAAGAAGGTCGACTATCTGACCGCTTCTGAAGAAGAGGGCCACATCATCGCTCAGGCGAACGCCCCCATCGACGATAACGGCACCTTCTTGAAGGATCGCGTCCTCGTTCGCAAGACGGGTGGTGACGTGGACAACGTTCCCGCCGACCAGGTCGACTACATGGACATCTCACCCAAGCAGGTGGTTTCCATCGCAACGGCGTTGATCCCGTTCCTCGAGCATGACGATGCCAACCGTGCGCTCATGGGTTCGAACATGCAGCGTCAGGCCGTGCCGCTCATCACGGCGGACGCCCCACTCGTGGGTACCGGTATCGAAGGTCGTGCAGCGAAGGACTCCGGAGAGGTCATCGTCTGTCCCGTCGATGGTGAAGTCACCGTCGTCACCGGCGATGAGATCGTCATCAAGGAAGCCGGCACGAACAAGAAGCACCGCTTCTCGCTCGACAAGTTCGAGCGCTCGAACCAGGGAACCTGTATCAACCAGAAGCCGATCGTCAGTGAAGGCGACAAGGTGAAGAAGGGTGATGCCCTCGCCGATGGTGCCTCCACCGACGGCGGTGAGCTCGCACTCGGACGGAACCTCATGGTCGCGTTCATGCCGTGGGAGGGCTACAACTACGAGGACGCCATCATCATCTCTGAGCGTCTCGTCAAAGAGGACATCCTCACCTCGATCCACATCGAAGAGCATGAGATCGAAGCTCGCGACACCAAGCTCGGTGCCGAAGAGATCACTCGTGACATCCCGAACGTCGCAGAAGAGGTTCTCATGGATCTCGACGATCGGGGCATCATCCGTATCGGTGCCGAGGTCGGTCCCGGCGACTACCTCGTCGGAAAGGTTACCCCGAAGGGTGAGACCGAGCTGACACCGGAGGAGCGTCTCCTTCGGGCGATCTTCGGCGAGAAGGCCCGCGAAGTTCGTGACGTGTCCCTCAAGGTTCCCCACGGTGAATCGGGTAAGGCGATCGCCGTCAAGGAGTTCAGCCGTGAGGACGGGTACGACCTGCCTCCCGGCATGAACGAGCTGGTTCGTGTCTACGTGGCGAAGCAGCGCAAGATCTCGGCCGGTGACAAGCTCGCCGGACGTCACGGCAACAAGGGCGTCATCGCTCGGATCCTGCCCGAGGAGGACATGCCGTTCTTCGAGGATGGAACGCCGGTCGACATCATCCTGTCGCCGCTCGGGGTCCCGTCACGAATGAACCTCGGCCAGGTGCTCGAAACGCACCTCGGTTGGGCCGCAGCGACCGGATGGGAGCCGTTCGACGATGTCGAGAGCCCGGCATCCGTCGGTGCCGACCCGTGGACACACATCGCGACTCCGGTCTTCGATGGTGCACATGAGGACGAAGTTCTCAACGTGCTCAAGCACTCGTTCCCGAACAGAGACGGCATCCAGCTGATCGACGAGGAGGGCAAAGGTCAGCTCTACGACGGACTCAGCGGTGAGCCGTACGACTCGAAGATCACGGTCGGCTACATGTACATCCTCAAGCTGGTGCACCTCGTCGACCACAAGATCCACGCACGCTCGACCGGTCCATACTCGATGATCACCCAGCAGCCACTCGGCGGTAAGGCGCAGTTCGGTGGCCAGCGATTCGGTGAGATGGAGGTCTGGGCACTCGAGGCCTACGGTGCTGCATACGCGCTCCAGGAGCTGCTCACGATCAAGTCCGACGACGTTCGTGGCCGTGTCAAGGTGTACGAAGCCATCGTCAAGGGCGAGAACATCCCCGAGCCGGGGATCCCCGAGTCGTTCAAGGTGCTCGTCAAGGAGATGCAGTCGCTGTGTCTGAACGTCGAGATGCTGTCCGCAGGTGAAGAGGTCGAACTGAAGGACCTCGATGACGATGTCTTCCGTACCGCTGCGTCTCTCGGGATCGACATATCTCGACCCGAGCGCCCCGATATGGACGAAGTTTGATCACCTGCCCCGAGATCTCTGAAAGCGAGAGCTAACCGATGCCACAACTCTTCGACGAACTGAAAATCGGCCTCGCGTCTTCGGACCAGATTCGCTCCTGGTCCTACGGCGAGGTCAAGAAACCCGAAACGATCAACTACCGGACGCTCAAGCCGGAGAAGGACGGTCTGTTCGATGAGCGGATCTTCGGTCCGACTCGCGACTGGGAGTGCTACTGCGGGAAGTACAAGCGGGTCCGTTTCCGCGGCATCGTCTGTGAGCGCTGCGGCGTCGAAGTGACCCGTTCCAAGGTTCGCCGTGAGCGGATGGGCCACATCGAGCTTGCCGCTCCCGTGACCCACATCTGGTTCTTCAAGGGCGTCCCGAGCCGTCTCGGGTACCTCCTCGACATGTCCCCCAAGGAACTCGAGAAGGTCATCTACTTCGCCGCTTACCTGGTCACCGACGTCGACGTCGACAAGCGGACCAAGGATCTCCCGGATCTCGAGGAGGCAGCTCGCCACGAGCGCATCCTCATCTCTGAGGAACTCGAGGAGTGGAAGGAAGCCCGTCTCGAGCGTCTCGAGGGTGAACTCGCCCAGATGGAGGACGCAGGCGCCAAACCGAACGAGATCAACGCTCGCAAGAAAGAGGTCGAGCGCGAGATCAAGGACCGCGACGATCGGGCCCACGTCGAGATCGAGCTTCTCGACGAGGCGTTCGACAAGTTCAAGAGCCTCAAGCCCAGAGAGCTCATCGAGTCCGAGCAGCTGTGGCGTGAGATCGTCGACCGCTACGGCGAGTACTACACCGGCGGCATGGGTGCAGAGTTCGTCAAGGACCTCATCGTCCGTATGGACCTCCAGGCGGAGGTCGAGAAGCTGCGTGGAGATCTCGACGCGACATCCCAGCAGCGTCGTCAGCGGGCGATGAAGCGACTCAAGGTGGTCCAGCCGTTCGCCGACGGCAAGAACGACCCTGCAGGCATGGTGCTCGAGGCCGTCCCGGTGATCCCTCCGGATCTTCGCCCGATGGTCCAGCTCGACGGTGGTCGGTTCGCTACGTCGGACATGAACGACCTGTACCGCAGGGTGATCAACCGCAACAACCGCCTGAAGCGACTGATCGACCTCGGTGCCCCCGAGATCATCGTCAACAACGAGAAGCGGATGCTCCAGGAAGCCGTCGATGCTCTCTTCGACAACGGTCGTCGCGGTCGTGCGGTGACCGGGCCGGGTAACCGCCCGCTCAAGTCGCTCTCGGACATGCTCAAGGGCAAGCAGGGCCGGTTCCGCCAGAACCTGCTCGGGAAACGTGTCGACTACTCGGGCCGTTCGGTCATCGTCGTCGGCCCGAAGCTGAGGCTGCACCAGTGCGGGCTTCCCAAGATCATGGCTCTCGAGCTGTTCAAACCGTTCGTGATGAAGCGCCTGGTCGATCTCGACATCGCACAGAACATCAAGGCCGCCAAGCGGATGGTCGAGCGGCGTCGCGTCCAGGTGTGGGACGTCCTCACCGACGTCATCCAGGAGCACCCCGTGCTCTTGAACCGTGCACCGACGTTGCACCGACTCGGCATCCAGGCGTTCGAGCCGGTCCTCATCGAGGGCAAGGCGATCCAACTGCACCCGCTGGTCTGTGAGGCCTTCAACGCAGACTTCGACGGTGACCAGATGGCTGTTCACCTTCCTCTCTCGGCAGAGGCACAGGCAGAGGCGCGCATCTTGATGCTGTCGTCGAACAACGTGCTGTCACCGGCGAACGGTCGTCCGATCGTGACTCCGTCACAAGACATGATCATCGGTATGTACTACCTCTCGGCACTCGTCGAGGACGCCAAGGGCGCGGGGCGGGCGTTCTCGTCCGTCGACGAAGCGATGATGGCCTACGAACTCGGGGACATCTCGTTGCACGCGCCGATCAAGCTGCGTGTCGGTTGGCTTGCAGGAGAGTCCGAACTCCACTCCAAGCTCAAGCCGTTGCTCAAGGAACTCATCGATGAGGAGCCCGTCGATCCCAAAGGACTGACGGAAACGACCCTTGGTCGTGCGATCGTCAACGGATCGTTCCCCGAAGGCTTCCCGTACATCAACGCCGTGCTCTTGAAGTCGGACGTCAGGACGCTGGTCGAGGAAGTGATCCACACGTACGACAAGCCGGACGTGGCGAACACGCTCGACAACATCAAGGAACTCGGCTTCCACTACGCCACGAGAGCAGGTCTCACGATCGGCCTCCAGGACGTCAAGACGCCACCGTCCAAGAAGCAGATCCTGAAGAGTTTCGAGGACCGTGCCGAGAAGGTCGAGAGCCTGTACCAGAAGGGTGTCATCACCGACGACGAGCGTCGTTCGGAGTTGATCGAGATCTGGACGTTGGCCACAGACAAGGTCAAAGAAGCAATGCAGGAGACTCTCCAGGAGGATCCGTTCAACCCGATGGACATGATGGTGAGGTCCGGCGCACGAGGCAACATCATGCAGCTTCGCCAGATCGCAGGCATGCGTGGACTCGTTGCGAACCCGAAGGGTGACATCATCCCTCAGCCGATCAAGGCGAACTTCCGTGAGGGCCTCACAGTGCTCGAGTACTTCATCTCGACGCACGGTGCCCGCAAGGGACTCGCAGATACGGCACTGCGTACGGCGGACTCGGGGTATCTGACCCGGCGCCTCGTCGACGTTGCCCAGGAGATCATCATCCACGACGACGAGACAGATGATCCTGGACTTCTCATCAAGATCCGTGACGAGAACGGTCAGCCGACTCGCACGATCTCGAACCAGATCTTCGGGAGAATCCTTGCCGAGGATGTCAAGATCGGACGTGCAGTTGCAACGCTCCCCGATGGTCGAAGGTTGACGGCAGGGTTCGTCCTCGACCGCGAAGCGGTGAACGGGATCAAGGAAGTCGAAGAGGTGGACGAGATCCGCGTTCGTTCCCCGCTCACGGATACGAGCCGGTACGGAATCTCGAAGGCGTCCTACGGGATCGACCTCGCGACGGGCGTCATGGTCGAGTCCGGGACTGCGGTGGGAATCATGGCAGCTCAGTCGATCGGTGAGCCGGGTACGCAGTTGACGATGCGGACGTTCCACAC
>JAJRYI010000180.1 GCA_024275815.1 Actinomycetes bacterium
ACAGAATCGGTGGGAACGCGCCATGGTCTCGACACACGAAACCAGCGATTCTCCTCGCTCCCACCCGGACGAGGGCAGGCACGAGCGTGTGGCGTGGACCAAGGGCGGATCCAACCTCGAGGTCGCCGAGATCCTCGGTACGACGCCGCTGCGCATCACCGGTGATCTCGACACGGCGTGCATCGACAACCGCATCGAACTCCTCGTGACCAGGCGGTTCCCCCGATCTGAGGTGGTGCCCGCAGTCGTTCCCGTCGGTTTCAGCGCAGACGCTATCGCTTCGGTGGCCATCGCCGTCGGTGACGGGCCTCACTCCCCCATGGCCGTATCTATCGGAGAGGCCGTTGCACGGCGCCTCGACGTTCCGGGAACCGTGATCACGGCCTACGCGACGGCCGACGACTACGCGGATGCCCAGTACAGACTCCAGCGACTGACGACGGCCACGACGGGACTCGACGCCACAGCGATCCAGACACCCGACCCCAGGACCATCACAGAGCACCTCTCCAAGGAGACGCTTCTCGTCCATGGTGCTGCCGGTGGCTCGTTCATCGACCGCCACTTCACCGGAACCGGGAACCGTCTCACGTCCCGGGCTCGAGGGTCGGTGCTCGTCGTCAAGGATGCTCCCCGGCGCTGCTTTCAGATCGCCGTGGATCCCACCGGATACGCCGTTGCTCCGGAACTCCTCGTGAGCGATGCACTTCATGTGATGACACACCCATTCGCCCCTGTGGTCAAAGCCCACCGGCTCCTCGGCATCGTGCGTGCGCACACCCTCGAGCACGCCGATGCCGGGGCGACGGTCGCCTCATACGTCGAGCCGCACGTCGGTCTCGAGCGATGCGAAGCCATCGAAGCCGTCGCTCCGATCCGTGAAGAGCTCGGAGATGGTCCACTCCCGGTTGTCGACGACAGGGGCAACCTGACCGGAGTGATCCTGGCCTGAGCATCTCTGTCGGATGGACATCTTGGCACCGCTACCCTGGAACTACCGCATTTTCTCGTTGGAGTCCCAATGCCAGATCAGCCCATCTACCTCGACGGATTCACCTATCAGCTCACCGATTCGGACCCTGAGGAAACCGACGAGTGGCTCGATGCTCTCGACTCGATCATCGCTACCGATGGAACACAGCGGGCAACCTATTTGATGTCCCGCCTGCTCGAGCGGGCTCGACGCGAATCGGTGGCCGTTCCTGCATCGGTTTCGACTCCCTACGTCAACACGATCCCGGCCGATGCCGACGCCGAGTTCCCCGGAGACGAGTACCTCGAGAAGCGGATCCGCCGGTTCATCAGGTGGAACGCCGCAGCGATGGTCATCCGGGCCAACCACGATGCGGACGGCATCGGTGGGCACCTCTCAACGTTCGCTTCGTCCGCCACCCTCTATGAGGTCGGGTTCAACCACTTCTTCAGGGGGAAGGCCGATGGCACCCCCGGTGACCACGTCTACTTCCAGGGCCATGCGACGCCGGGCATCTACGCAAGGGCGTTCCTCGAGGGAAGGCTCGACGAGTCCATGCTCGACCGATTCCGCAGGGAGATCGGTGAGCCGGGCCTCTCTAGCTACCCCCATCCACGGCTGATGCCCGACTTCTGGGAGTTCCCGACCGTGTCGATGGGACTCGGTCCGATCAACTCGATCTACCACGCACAGTTCCTCAAATACCTGCACAACCGCGGCCTGGACGACACGTACGAAACACGGATCTGGTCCTTTCTCGGCGATGGTGAGACCGACGAACCCGAAACACTCGGCTCGATCTCCCTTGCGGGCCGCGAGAAGCTGGACAACCTCACCTGGGTCGTCAACTGCAACCTCCAACGCCTCGACGGGCCGGTTCGTGGCAACGGGAAGATCATCCAGGAACTCGAAGCGATGTTCCGCGGCGCCGGATGGAACGTCATCAAGGTGATCTGGGGGTCGGACTGGGACGAGCTCCTCGAACGGGACACCACCGGCGCACTCGTCGCGAAGATGAACAGCACGGTCGACGGCGAGTACCAGCGTTTCAAGGCAGAGTCGGGAGCGTACGTCCGGGAGAACTTCTTCGGACCGGAACCCGAGCTCCAAGAGATGGTCGCGAACATGAGCGACCAGGAGATCTGGAACCTGCGCCGGGGCGGACTCGACCATCGCAAGATCTACTCGGCGTACCACGCGGCCACCCGCATCGAGGGCGCTCCCACCGTCATCCTGGCAAAGACCATCAAGGGTTGGACACTCGGGGCAGACGTTGCGGGCAAGAACGCGACCCACTCCATCAAGAAACTGACGGGAGCCCAGCTGTGCAAGCTGCGCGACAAGCTCCACCTCCACGATGAGATCCCCGACACCGCCCTCGACGATGGAGAGCCTCCATACCTGCGGTTCGCTCAGGACTCGCCCGAGTACCAGTATCTGACACGCCGACGGGACGCACTCAACGGCCCGCTGCCCACTCGCGGTCTCGCGACGAGGTCGCCGATCACGCTCCCCGATCACACGCCGTTCGCCGAGTTCGACGCAGGATCCGGAACCGTCGAAGTGTCCACGACGGGAGCCTTCACCCGCCTGCTGCGTGCCTTGACGAGGAACGACGACATCGGCGATCGGATCGTGCCGATCATCCCCGATGAGGGCAGAACCTTCGGGATGGATGCGCTGTTCAAGGAGATCAAGATCTACGCCTCCGAGGGTCAGCTCTACGAGCCGGTCGATCACAACCTGATCCTGTCCTACAAGGAGTCGATGGACGGCCAGATCCTCGAGCAGGGAATCACCGAGGCAGGGGCCACGGCAAGCTGGATCGCGGCCGGCACGTCGTACATCACCCGCGGTGTCCCGATGATCCCCTTCTACATCTACTACTCGATGTTCGGGTTCCAACGAGTCGGCGACGCCCTTTGGGGTGCATCCGATGCGGGGACCAGAGGGTTCCTGCTCGGTGCAACCGCCGGGCGGACGACACTCCTCGGGGAGGGCCTCCAACATCAGGACGGCCACTCACACGTCCTTGCTTCGGTCATCCCGGCATGTGAGGCGTACGACCCCGCTTTCGCCTACGAGATGGCCACGATCATCGAGCGAGGTATGGACCGCATGTACGGGCAGGACGAAGACGTCTTCTACTACCTGACGCTCTACAACGAGACCTACGTCCAACCCCCGAAGCCCGACGGCGTCGACGAGGGCATCATGGCCGGCATGTACCGTTACGCTGGGGCCCCACAGTCCGGCACCTTGTCGGCCACCATCTTGTTCTCCGGGCCGATGCACACAGCGGCTGGCCACGCCCGTGACGAGCTCATGGAACGCTACGGCATCGCTACGGACACGTGGAGCGTCACCTCGTACAAGAAGCTCCGCGAGGAGGCCCTCCAGATCGAACGCTGGAACCGACTCCACCCGACCGAGGCACCCAGGGTCCCGCTCGTGACAGCGAATCTCGAGGGGTCGAACGGTCCCGTCGTTGCCGTCACCGACTACATGAGGATCGTGCCCGACCAGATCGCTCGGTTCGTTCCGCGACCGTTCGTATCGCTCGGCACCGACGGTTACGGGCGCAGCGACACACGAGAGCAGCTGCGGGAGTTCTTCGAGGTCCGCAGCCAGGACATCGTGGTCGGCGTCCTGTCACTGCTTGCAACAGCCGGGTCGATCGAGGGATCCGTCGTCGTCGAAGCCATCGACCGCTACGGCATCGACACCGATTCGAGCGCCCCCTGGCTTCGGTAACGACCGTTCAACCATGGATTCGATGCACCCGTTCGACAACTACTGTTAACGACATCTGATGTTCGAAAACAACCAATGGCTCATCGATCTGACGAACTCCGTCGCCTTCTATGGAGGTATCCGAGTTGCGATCGCCGCCGCCATCGGCGTCGTGCTCGGCCTCGAGCGTCAGATCTCGAACAAGGACGCAGGCACGAGAACCTACGCCCTCGTCGCAGCGGGTTCCGCACTCTTCACCGTGTTATCCATCGAAGGTTTCGAGGCTGCCGACTCGTCTCGTGTCGCGGCCCAGATCGTGACCGGCATCGGCTTCCTCGGCGCCGGACTCATCTTCCGCCAGGGGATGAGCGTCCAGGGACTCACCACGGCTGCCGGCCTCTGGTCTGTCGCTGCCATCGGCATGGCTGCAGGAACCGGTTTGTGGGGTCTGGCGATCGTCGTTGCCGTCCTGATCCTCGTCGTTCTGAAAGTGTCGGATCGCTTCTCCACACAGCTTCGCTCCCAGGCGAAACGTCGAGCTCACTGGTCTGTCAGGTTGACCGTCGCCGATGCCTCCACGATCGAAGACCTCAAGACCCTGGTCGAGACACTCGCCCCATCAGCTGCGCGCCCGCTTCCCGATATCGGCCACTGGGCGATCGGCCAGAGGAAGGGCCTGCCAACGGTCTCACTGATCCTCAACGACACCGAGCTGAACCAGCTCGTCCCCGTCTTCGAAGCCCACGAGGGCGTCACCAAGCTCCGCATCGAGGAAACGGGGTAGAGCTCTCAAGGCCGCGCCCGCAGAGTCGCTTCGGTCCCCCCTTCAGGGGGGGACGGCAGAGTGATGCAGGGGGGAACGTGAGCCCGCGAACACGAAGTGGAACCAACCCGCGCAAGTTCCCGTCGTACCGCGCTCGCAGGCTCGCTTGTCCCCCCTGAAGGGGGGGACGGATGGGGCTCGCTACTTGTTCTGGCCGACGGCGAAACCGCTCATGAACGGCTTCTGCATCAAGACGAAGATGATCGCAGGGGGGATCGATGCGATGATCGCAGCGAGCATCAGCGGGCCGTAGGTGAGCGCCCCATCGATGTTCGTCAAGCCCTGGAGGGCGGTCTGGACCACCTGCTTCTCCGGGTCACGCAGGATCAGGCTCGGCCAGAGGAACATGTTCCACGTGTAGACGAACTGGATCACGAACATCGCTGCGATGACGTTCCACGACAGAGGGATCAGGATCTTGGTGAGGAACTTGATCGGTGAAGCACCATCGATCTGAGCAGCTTCGAGGAGATCCGTCGGGAGGTTCGCAAAGTGCTGACGGAACAGGAACGCCCCGGTGGCAGATGCCAGGAAAGGAACGACGATCGCCGTCATGGTGTCCTGCCACCCGTACCCCGATACCTGACGGAACATCGCGAGGATCATGACCTCCGTCGGCATCATCAAGGTGATCAGCACGAGGAAGAAGACGAACCACTTGAACTTGAACTTGAAGTACACGAACGCGAGTCCGGCGATGAGAGACAAGATGGTCTTGCCGACCGTCACGTAGATCGCCTGCTGGGTCGAGTTCCACATCGCACCGGCGAAGTCCCTGTCGAACCACACCGACTGGAAGTGGTCGCGCAGGGCGCTGCCGGGCCTGATCTGGAACGCGAAGATCTCAGCGTTGGTCTGGGTGGAGATCAGCGCCGCGTACAGCAGGGGGAACGCGATGATGAGTGCCGTCACC
The DNA here is from genome assembly GCA_024275815.1 of Actinomycetes bacterium. Classification (GTDB taxonomy): domain Bacteria; phylum Actinomycetota; class Acidimicrobiia; order Spongiisociales; family UBA5794; genus JAMBLL01. The sequence goes on from JAJRYI010000180.1 coordinate 5,443, forward strand.
GTGAGACCGATGTGATACGGCCACTTCCGTCCCCGGATCATGCCCTTGCGCTGTACGCCGGGGTTCAAACCTGCCATCACGAACCTCCGTAGCTGACGCGTTCGCCACTCGTACGGAACTGCCACATGGTGATGGCGATGACCGCGATGAACAGGAGAACAGACTGGGCGGCCCCTCGGCCGAGGTCACCGTTGTTGACACCGATCCGGATGATCTCGTAGATCGCCACCGAGGTCTTCCCGGCGGGAGCGCCCTTCGTCATGAAGTCGATGGTTGCATACACCTCGAAGAACGCGTAGGTGAGGTTGGTGACCAGGAGGAAGAACGTGATCGGTGAGAGCGCCGGGAGGACGATCTTCGTGAAGCGCTGCCAGCTGGTTGCACCATCGATGAGCGCTGCTTCGACCTGTGCGAGAGGCACAGTCTGAAGCCCCGCGAGGTAGAACAGGATGTTGTACCCGAGGATCTTCCATCCGCTTGCCAGGATGATGGAGAACTGTGCCAGGAAGGCGGTCTCACGATAGTTCGGGACGTCGATTCCGAACCAGACATCCATCACATGGGTGAAGATGCCTGCGGTCGGGTCGAAGATCATGAAGAACAGGACACCGGCAACAGCAGGTGAGATCGCGTACGGCCAGATCAACATCGTCCGGTAGATGCTGGCACCGCGCAGGTTGCGGAACGCGAGGTAGGCAACGGCGAGTCCGCCGATCATCCCGAAAGCGACGATGCCGAGTGAGATGATGATCGTCGTGACGTACACGGGACGGTAGGCGACCTGGCCACCACCGCCGGGAGAGAACATGGCGTAGAGGGCGACGAACACCGACAGTACGGCAAGCACAGATGCCACGTCGGCACCCCTGCGGCTCAACGTACCGGGTTCGGATCGCCTCATCCAGAACCTTGCTCCGTAGAGCAACGCGACCGCGATGAGCGGGTAAGCGACCAGTTTGAACGGGTCGGTGATGAGGAGTTCGGTGAAGTTGCCGAAGCAGACGTCGACGGACTTGGGGGCACCGAGCCGTGTCAGCTTCGTCGAGAGTGTGAATGTGGAGAATGCAGGGAAGTAGAGAAAGACGATCAGGATCAGGAGCGTCGGTGACAGGAGCACCCACGGAACCCACGTGCCGAGCCGGAACCCACCGGTTCGGATCTCGCCTGCAAAGGCTGCACTGTCCTTCTTCTTGCCGTCTGCCCGGTCGAAGAACGACTGGGCTGCGAGAAGGGCCAACCACCCACCGCCGAACATGAGTCCATACATGAAGAGGTGGTCGACGCCGGTGGCGCCATCGGCGAAGCCGCACTGGCCCATGCCGATCGCGGGAGCTGCAGCGCCGACGACTGCCGCCGCCGATCCGATTCCGTACCGCTTGATCGATCGGTTCTCGTTGTTTCGCCAAACGAAGAGCGGTCCAATGATCGCTGCGACGACGAGACCAATGATCAGCATCCGGTATCAGGCTCCCTGAGAGATTGTATGTCTGGACGGACCGGGAGCGGGGCTTGCGCCCCGCTCCCCATCCATGTTCGTTATCAGCCGCCGAAGAGCAGTTCGTACTCTTGGAGTGACTTGTTGGCTTCTGCGTTGGCCGTGGCCATGCGCTCTGCAACGTTGAGATCGTTCACGAGGATGTCCTCGATGGCGATCGTGATGATGTCACGGATAGCAACGA
>JAJRYI010000181.1 GCA_024275815.1 Actinomycetes bacterium
AAGCGTCGGTATCCCCGATCCGGAATCGAGAGCCAAGGCGTACCCCCATGAACTCTCGGGTGGGATGGCTCAGCGGGTGATGATCGCCATGGCCCTGTCGTGTGAACCCGAGCTCCTCATCGCGGATGAGCCGACGACGGCGCTCGATGTCACGATCCAGGCACAGATCCTCGACCTCATCAGGGATCTTCAGGAGTCCTCCAACACGGCGGTCATCCTCATCACACACGACCTCGGTGTGATCGCAGAGATGGCCGATCGTGTCGCCGTCATGTACGCCGGCGAGATCGTGGAAGAGACCGACGTCAGCACACTTTTCAAGGACCCTCTGCACCCGTACTCGCACGGCCTGCTTGCATCGATCCCGGTGCTCGGCGCACCAACGAAGACCCTCGAGACGATCCCGGGGGTCGTCCCGTCCCTCATCGACCTGCCGAGCGGGTGCCGTTTCGCTGCACGTTGCGCTGCAAGGATCGAGAACGATCTGACCATCTGCACCGAGCAGCGCCCACGGCTCATCGAGGTCGAACCCGGACGCAGCGTGCGTTGCTGGCTCCACGTCGCGGAGGTCACTGATGGCTGAACCGCTCGTCGTCATCAAGGACCTCGTCAAACAGTTCCCCGTTCGTGGAGGCGTCCTCCAGCGTCAGATCGGAACCGTCGACGCCGTCGCCGGCGTTGACCTCACCATCGAACGCGGCGAGACGGTCGGACTCGTCGGCGAGTCCGGGTGTGGCAAGACCACCCTTGGACGGACGCTCGTACGACTCCTCGAACCGACCTCGGGGACGATCACCTTCGATGGTGAGGACATCACGCACCTCAAAGGCGCAGAGCTCAAGCCGTTCCGCAAGCGTGCCCAGATCGTGTTTCAGGACCCCTACTCGTCGCTCGACCCCCGAACCCAGGTCGGCAACTCGATAAGTGAAGGGCTCCGGCTTCACGGTGTCGGCGACAAAGACGAGCGCCGGGAGCGGGTCAAAGAGATGCTCGAGGTAGTCGGTCTCCAGGGCAGCCACGCAAGCCGCTACCCCCACGAGTTCTCCGGGGGGCAGCGTCAGAGGATCGGCCTTGCACGGGCCCTGATCCTCAAACCCGACCTCGTTGTCGCCGACGAACCCGTCTCGGCTCTCGACGTCTCCGTTCAGGCCCAGGTACTCAACCTCTTGAAGGAACTGCAGTCAGAGCTCGATCTCACGGTCCTGTTCATCGCACACAACCTCGCTGTCGTCGAGCACGTCAGCGACCGGGTCGCCGTCATGTACCTCGGACGTATCGCCGAGATCACCACCAGAGATCTCCTGTACAAATACCCCCTCCACCCGTACACCGAAGCGTTGCTGTCGGCCATCCCGATCCCCGATCCCGACAGGCCGAGGAAGCGACAGATCCTCCAGGGAGAGGTCCCCTCCCCCATCGACCCACCGTCGGGGTGTTTCTTCCACCCGAGGTGCCCGATCGCAGAGAAGGGTTTGTGTGACGTCGAGGTACCCCAACTGGCTCCGGGTGACAACGGCAACGTGAACCACCTCGCCGCGTGCCATCTCCGCACCGGTTCAGCAGCCAAGCGCCCGATGTAGGCCATCGGCCAAGCATCGCATACGCCGTAAGCCGACAGCGAGGCCCCTGGGCCGAGCGCACCGAAAGCCGGCAGCGGCGAGCGAAGCGAGCCCTCTCAGAACTGCGGTTGTCCTACTCCGCCGTTGCAGCGGCCACCACGCTCGGGTGCACTCGAAGCACCCGTGAACTCGTTGACGAACTGGTCGAGGCGAGCATCTGTCGGATCGTCGATCTGGAGCTGGCGGCCCCATGCAGACACGATGATGGGAGCACCCTGGAGGGGAACGGCGGAAACGACGACCTTCTCTGAACGGCTCACGAAACGTCGTAGCGAGTCCACGTCATCACTTGCAAGGCCGGCACCGTAGGTCACCCACACGGCGCCGTGCTCGAGGGAGTGCACGACGTTCTCTGCACGAACCTGATCACCGTAGAAACCGCAGTTCTGCCAGATCGAATCCATCGCTCCCCCGGCAGGGACCTCGTTGTCCGCGTAGACCGTTCCGCTCACGTGATCGGCACTTGTGATGGCAACGGCCTGTGTGCCGTCGGGGACGCCCCGCGCTTCAGGTTGGGAGAACATGACGATCGCCACGAGGCTGACGACGAGGCCAACTCCGAGGATCTGCGCTGCACGCTTCGGCCACACGGATTCACCGGGTAACGCAGCGTGTGTCGGGGTCTGACGGACTTTTCGTTTGTTACTCATCGTCGATCCTCGAGCATCGTTGGGGCGTAGCGAAGCCAGGGCATCGCAGACGGACGCTCGGACAACGACAGGATCCGCCACGACCGCGCCCAAACGTCGTAACTCCGACAGTGTTTTCCTTGGAGCTTCCGCCGCCTATCGCGCGAGGTCCTCGAGCCAGTCAGCGATGAGTCTCGCAAGTCCAGGCGCGTCGCCGAGTCCGAACTGGGGAACGGAGGTGTCCCACTCGCCATCGGTGACGAGTGCGAGCATCTCGTCGAAACTGCATAGGAGCTCGGTGCTTCGCTCGGCCCGGTGCACCTCGATCTTGGGGTAGTTGCCACGCTTGTACCCCTCGGTGAGCACGACGTCGTACCCCGCGCAGTGGCGGGCGATGACGGCATCGAGATCATCGGATCCTGCCTCTCTGGAGAACGTAGCGACTTGCACCGGAGAGATCCCCAGCACGAGGTCGGCGCCCGCCTCGGCCATTCGATGCGTGTCCTTGCCCGGAGTGTCGAACGAACTGGTGTGGTGATGGTGCTTGACCACCGCAACCCGAAGGCCTGCGCTCTTGAGCTCGGGAAGCAGCGCCTCGATCAACGTCGTCTTGCCCGTCTGTGAACGAGCGACGATCGAGATGATCGGCGGTGACGTGGCTGAGGGATCCATCAGCCGGGAGGGTATCGGGATTCAGATTCCAGGTATCAGCCAGCAGACATCAGACGTCTGTTGGCTGCTGGAGGTAGATCGCGTACCAGGCTCGCAGGCTCGCACTCCCCCCTCGCTCGAAGACTCGCTTGTCCCCCCTGAAGGGGGGACGGCTGAGGTGGGGTCAGAACTGGGGTTGGCCGACGCCGCCGTTGCAGCGGCCACCGGGCTCGGGTGCACTCGAAGCGCCCGTGAACTCGTTGACGAACTGCTCGAGACGACTGTCGGCTGCATCGTCGAGTTCGAGCTGGCGTGCCCACGCCGTTGCGATGATCGGAGAGTCCTGGCCGGCGACCATGGACACAACGACCTTCTCGTTGCGGCTCACGAAGCGTCGCAACGACTCGACATCGTCGTTGGCCACGTTCTCACCGTAAGAGATCCACACAGCACCGTGCTCGAGTGAGTGCAGGACGTTCTCGGTCGCCACTTCCCCACCGTAGAACCCGCAGTTCTGCCAGATGGGAGAGTGCTGGCCTCCCGCAGGAACCTCACCGGCGGCGTACACCTCACCCTCGACGTGTACGGGATCACCCACCGCCTCGTTCGAGGTTCCGTCGGGGACACCTCGCAGCTCGGGCTGGGAGAGTGCCACGATCGCTACCAGTCCAACGACGAGGGCGATGCCCCCGGCCCACGCCAGGCGCTTCGGCCACTCCGACTCACCGGGGACCGTCTGTTTGACGGGCTTCTTGTTCTTGGACTTGGGCTTGTTGCTCATCTGTGATCCTTGTTGGGTGTTGAGTGTGGAAGGGTTGGGGGCGAGGCACAACGGTAGACCGTCCGTCCGGCAACAGTCAGCGATCTTTCAAGTTGCTCGATACCTGTGCCCCCGCCTGGTTCAGCAGGTCCGGTGGACTCTGCGTCAGTGTCGAAGCTCGTCGGACCTGCGACGGAACTCCTCCTCGTCGATCTCTCCCCGCGCGTAACGCTCGGCGAGTATCCGCTGCGCAGAGGTGGCCGAGTCGTCCCTCTTCGACGAGGAACCCGACGTCGTTTGCACGACCGCCCACACGACGAGGCCGATGACCACGAACATGACGATCCACCCCATACCCATGAGCCCCCATCCGAACCCATCCATGTGATCGAACCCAGTAGCATCTGCGAACATCGTTCCTCCTGTTGGTATCAGACCCATCGCGTCACCCGGTGACCGTGATGGGCGTCTTCATCCCTGCCTCGTAGTGCCCCGGCACGAAGCACGCCGCCTCGAGCTCCGTTTCACCCGGGGAGGAGAAGACGACGATCTGCTCGACGGTTGCACCTGGGACGAGATCATCTGCATCGAAGACGGAGACAGACATCTCGTCGTGCTCCTCCATCGGCATGGTCGTGGCGTTGTCGTGAGGTGCTATCAGCATCATCTCGTGGGGTACGACACCTGCGTTCGTGACCCTGAAGAGGTACTCGACGTCGGCTTCGAACTCGGTCTGGGACAGAACGACGGAGAACTCCGAGAGCTCGACCTCGACCACACGGAGTTGCGAGTCGGCGTCCGTGTCGTGGAACGTCGACTTGAGGCCGGTCGCGGCGTTGTGTGACGTCACGGTCACGTGCTGAGTCTGTCCCTGTACCTCCACTTCCGGAGATGGAAGCGGGGTTTCATCGATGCTCGCCACCGAGCAGGCAGCCGATATGAGCATCACCACGACGGAGACGGCGAGTACACCCCTGGATCGTTTCCACATCTCGAGACTCCTTGTCGACGTTGAGGAAGTTGTCGCCACATCGTCTCGAGATATCCCGAACTCGACCAGTCGGTCATTCGAGTGCTGCCCCTCACCCATACGATGGAGGCAGCCGCGTACGGGGCCGTCTACTCGATGGTGCCGATGCGCAGTCCCACGGCCACAGCCTCGGCACGTGAGGACACGTCGAGACGCTCGAAGATGCCCCGCAGGTAGGTCTTGACCGTCGCCTCAGATATCCCGAGCTCTCGCGCGACCTGCTTGTTCTCCGACCCGTTCGCGATCAGTTGGAGCACCTGCTGCTCCCTCGGACTCAGCTTCCCGACGGGTTTCGATCCGGTCCGCATCTCGGCGATCAACGGCTCCATCAGTTCACCGTCGATGTAGGTCTTGCCCTCGGCAGCTGCCCTGATGGCGACGAGCACCTCGTCCCTTCCTGCGCTCTTGAGTAAATAGCCTGCGGCACCAAGCTCGATGGCACGCCTCACGTACCCCGACTGGTCGTACATGGACATCATCAACACCTTCAGCTGCGGGAACTCCGCGATCAGTCGCTCCAACGCTGCAAGACCCGTCATCTCGGGCATGCGGATATCGAGCAGGATCACATCGACGGGCTCACGCTCGACCACATCGAACATCGCTGCAGCCGATTCGACGTCCGCGACGATCTCGATGTCGGGTTCGTCTGCAAGCATGTAGCGGACGCCGTCGCGTACGACCTTGTGATCGTCGACGATCAACACCTTCACTCGGATGCCTCCTCAGTCGTGCGCGGTAACCATGCACGTAACCGCGTCCCGCCGGTCCCCATGGTATCGAGGGTCACGTCACCGTCGAGGGCGACGAAACGCTGGCGGGTCGTGCTCAACCCGAGGCCTGGATGAGCCATCGAACCATCCGGTGAACCGTCATCTTCCACATCGAGGATCAACCGCTCACCGTCGCTGTAGAGCCTGATCTCGATGTGACCGGCGTCGGCGTGCTTGCGGACGTTGGTGATCGCTTCCCGTGCTGCTCGATAGATCTCTGTGCGAGCTGCCGATGACGGCTCGTAGTCGACGTCTATCACGAGATCCACATCGAGGTTCGTCTCTACCTTCGTCAGGTCCACGAGTTCGTCGAGCGCCGTGGCGAGACCGGCGTCGGCCGCCAGCTCGAAGTGCAGGAGCTTGAGCTCCTTGCGCAACGTCGTGTCCATCTCGCGCACGACGTCGGTGAGGCGCCCCAATTCGATCGATACCGGATCGTCGTCGTCGAGTTTCGCCCGCGAGCCTTCGAGCCCGTACAGGAGCCGGTACATCGGCTGGCCTATGTCGTCGTGCAGGGCGCCCACGACCCTTCGACGTTCCTGCTCCTGTGCTACGAACGACGACTGGAGAAGGTCCTCTGCTTGACGTCTTCTCCGGTTGAGCTCACGACCCCGTGCGGCGATGCCGAACGCCATCATGGCGCTGATGGCCGCGATGCCGATACCGATCGAGATCCACACGTTGCGGGCGATCTGAGAGAGTGCCCGGTTGAACCCGCTCGCATCCTGTTCGACCTCTGCAACGTAGCGCGGTACGCCATCGACGACCGTGATCGGCGCATAGAGCTCGATCAACTCGCCGTGGCCACGGTCGTACGCGTGTGCCGGATCCGTCAGGTCCGACACATGGCGCCCGGTGACCCCTTCGAAAGCAGCCGCAGCATGGGCAGGGAGCTCGAAGCGCCTGCCCACGAGCTCATCGGCATCCGAGTACACGATCGTTCCGTCGGGAGCCCACACTTTGACCCGAACCGTCTCACCGCCGAGGACCGATACCCGAACAGCGACGTCGAACTGCACGTACTGTGCAGGTGCGTCCTTGCCCTCCGGTGGGAACGGTGGAAGCTCATCGATGACGGCGATGACCATCTCGGCCCTGGCGTCGAGGAGGTGACCCCGGGCCGATCGCGTGATGGAGAAGCCCAGGATGATGATCACACCGAGAGCCAGGAGGACTCCAACGACCGCGAGACGGCC
>JAJRYI010000182.1 GCA_024275815.1 Actinomycetes bacterium
GAAGTTGAACAGCCACCCGAACGCGACGACGAGTGGCGTTCGGAACCACAGCTTGCCCTGCCAGAGAGTTCCGAGGATCCCGAGGAAGATGACACCGGTGGGTATCGATATCGCCTCGGTGAGGATCATGAAGGGACCGTGAAGGAAGTTCGCCATGCCGGAGGTGAACATGTGGTGTGCCCACACGACCACCGACAGCCCGACGATCGTGAAGAGCGACGCGACGACGGCCTTGTACGCGAAGAGGGGCTTTCGAGCGAACGTCGTGACGATCTCGAGGATCACCCCGAAACCGGGAAGCACCATGATGTACACCGCTGGGTGCGAGTAGAACCAGAAGATGTGTTCATAGAGCAGACTGCTTCCGACCTCTGGCTGAAAGAAGCTGGTGCCGGCCACCCTGTCCATCGTCACCAGGATCATGGCTGCTGCAAAGAACTGTGTCACGGCGAACGACAGTGTCGAAGTCGCCAAACCCGCCCAGGTGAAGATGGGGAGCCGACCCCAGGTCATTCCCGGTGCACGCATCGTGATCACCGTTGCAAGGATGTTGATCCCGCCGAGGATCGACGACATCCCGAACGTGATGATGGCCATGTTGAAGAGGATCTGACCGCTCTCGTTCGTGACCGATAGAGGTGCGTACGACGTCCACCCGGCGTTGAATGCACCGAGCAGCGGGGAGAGGAGGAGAGCTACCGCAACAGGGGGGACGAGCCAGTAACCGAGGGCGTTGAGTCGGGGGAACGCCATGTCCTGGGCCCCGATCTGGATCGGGATGATGTAGTTCCCGAAGGCCCCGATGATGCCTGCAACGGCCACGGCGACCATCAGGATGCCGTGCATCGAGACGATCTTGTTGAAGTCGTCCAGATCGACGATTCCGACACCGGGACTGGCGAGTTCGATGCGCATGATCATCGCTGAGAGTCCACCGATGAGGAGGACTCCGAGCAGCGTCACGCCGTACTGGATGCCGATGACCTTGTGATCGATGCTGAACTGGAAGTACCGTCTCCAACCCGGATCCACGGGGATCTCGACGGACTTTCCCTTCCACTGCCTACCGAAGGCCTCGATGCCACCGATGCCGGCGAGCCATCCGATGAGCGCGAAGATGTAGCCGATGACGACTGCGAGCTCATCCGTTGGACTGCCGCCGCGTACGGCGACGATCAACCAGATGCCTGCGACGTACCCGACGAACGCCAGGACGATGGCTCGAACGAGATACTTCATGTGGATGCTCCGGAGCGTGTGTGACTACCCATTGTCGGCCAGCTCCCCGATGTACTCGTTCCACTCGGCATCCGACACGACGCGGATCGGTATCGCCATGTTCGCGTGTCCCGCACCACAGAGTTCGGCACACTGGACACGGAGGTTCACGTCGTCTTCGAACGTCCCTTCAGCCTCGGCGGTCGCGTATGTGGTGGTGCTGATCCCCGGGATCGCGTCGATCTTGATCCGGAACGCCGGGATCCAGAACGAGTGGAGCACGTCCTTGGAGATGATGTCGTACCGGACTCGTTTCCCCTCAGGTATGACGAGTTCGTCGAGTGCTGTGGCCCCGTTCTCGTACGTGACCTCCCAGAAGAACTGCTGTGCCTGTAGTTCGATGACGTAGTCCTGCGTCGGTTCACCGCGAATCTCGGCGAGGCCGACGAATCCCGGGTTGATCACGACGTAGATGGCAAGGGCAGAGGTGATGACGAGCCACAGCGTCACGACCGTGCGGTTCGTTCTCAGCGGAGCACCGTCTTCACGGTGTGCGCCACCTTCGGATCGCCATCCAATGACCGACCACGTCATCACGGCGAGGACAAGGCCCATCACGGGAGCTGCAAGATACTGGAGCAGCAGCATCGCCTCATCGACGACTTCTGCCTCGCTGGCCCACTGTTCGGGGAACCAGGTGAACTGTGCCGTTGCCACGATGATCAATACGGAGTACGCCACCCAGAGGATGACGACTGGTATCCACGATCTACGCACGAAGCCTCCAGGCAACGGTTGGGTGCTGCTGTTGGGGCGAGATAGTACCCACATTCTGAGGCGTCTCACCACAAAAAGACGAGACACCGGTCTTACGACTCCGGTCGCTGCAGGTAGGGGCCACTCGCTGGCGGCATAGTAACCACACCCTGCGCCGAAACCGCGACCACGCAACCTCACCACGACACGAGACCTCGAACCTGC
>JAJRYI010000183.1 GCA_024275815.1 Actinomycetes bacterium
GGACGGAACAACCAGACAGCTCACGTCGAGCGAGCGTCACGCCACAGCCCCGGCACCGGACCCCGCCGGCGGGCGAGTCGCGTTCCTCTCCAAGGCCGGAGACGACAAGTCGCAGGCCCACGTGATCTCGCTCTCGGGCGGTGAGGCGCGCAAGGAAAGCAGCCTCCCCCTCGGTGCCAAGTTCGTGACGTGGATCCCCGGGCGCAACTCGCTCGTCGTCGTAGCGCCCCTGCTTCGAGGGTTCCCCTCCGTCGAATCGACGGACACCGAGATCGAAGAGCGCGGGGACTCGATGAGACCGGTCGCCACAGAAGATCGTATCTACCGCCACTGGAAACGGTGGCTTGCAGGCGACACGATCGACCATCTGTTCCGAATCGACCTCGACGATGGCTCGACCCACCATCTGACACCCGGCCTCGACCGTCTCATCGGCCTCGACGACCTCTCAGGATCGGTCGCCGTCACCCCCGACGGTCGGACGATCATCTTCACCCTGGACGACTTCGACGAGCCGTGGGAACAGCTCCGCTTCCGTCTGCACACCGTCCCCGTCGACGGTGGAGAGATCACCAGGCTGCCGACAGCGGACACGGCACAACAGATACGACCGCGAGTTTCTCCGGACGGTACAACCCTCGTCTACGGCGTTCAGTACGAGGAGAACTACTACGCCGACCTCGTCCGCATCGTCGCCCATCACATCCCGACCGGTGTCGAGCGGGTGATCACCCGCAACTGGGATCGTTCCGCGGCGGGTTGGGAGTTCATCAGCAACGAGGAGATCGTCTTCCACGCCGAGGATGAGGGGCGGATCCGGATCTTCACGCTGACCCTCGATGAGGGTGTACCTAACCCGCAGACGTCCACAGGATCGAGTCACGGAGCGCGGGTCGGCATCGACTGTTTCTGGCACAGATCCGAGTCGATGCACCAGCCACCGGAGGTCGCGATCACGTGCGGTGGGCACACCGAGCCTGTCTCGGCGTTCAACACCGAACTTCTCACGGAGTTCGATCTTCGCCCGGCTGAAGAGATCCGGTTCGCCGGTGCACGAGGTGACCAGATCCAGGCGTACGTCGTCCATCCACCGGACTTCGACCCGTCTCGCACATGGCCACTCCTCCACAACGTTCACGGAGGCCCGCACAACGGCGTCATGGATGCCTGGCATTGGCGATGGAACACCCAGGTCATGGCCGGCACAGGCTCCGTTGTCGCGTCGGTCAACTTCCACGGGTCGTCATCGTTCGGTGATGCCTTCACCCGCTGCATCCAGGGTGCATGGGGGGACATGCCGGCTCACGACGTCGAGGCGGGTACCGACCACCTCGTCGAACTCGGCTACATCGATCCGGACCGGATGGTGATCGCAGGCGGCTCCTACGGTGGTTACCTCGTCTCATGGCTGACGACCCAGACCGATCGGTACGCGGCAGCCATCTGTCATGCAGGCGTCACCGACCTGCTCGGACAGTGGGCCTCGGACCACACGGCAGGCCGAGAGCGAGCCGTCGGAGGCGTTCCGTGGGAGGACATGGACGCGGTGGCCCGCTGGAGTCCGATGGCCAACACCCACGACATCGTCACCCCGACCCTCGTCATCCACGGAGAACTCGACTACCGCGTCGTCATCACCCAAGGACTCGTTCTCTACGGTGTCCTCAAGGCGAAGGCGGTCCCGTCTCGCCTCCTCTACTTCCCAAACGAGGGACACTGGATCGAGGAGCGAGCCAACGCCATCACCTGGTGGCGCGAGTTCAGCGAGTGGATCGATCGGTGGCTGTGATCCTGCGGGGTTGGGAGAACGCCGCCATCCTGGCAAGCTGGCCGTATGGAGCATGAGTCCCAACGCACTCCACCACAGCGGCCACCCCTCGATGTTCCCCCGACGCGGGGTTTTGGCCTCGGCCCGGTCGGTGCCACAGCAGCGATCGCTGCTATCGCCACGATCGTCGTTGCCACCACCCTTGGGTACGTCATCCCCAAGATCGTCGAGCAGCACCTCCTCGCAAGCACAGCAACGTCGATCCAGCGAACCGTCGACAAGATCGTGGAATCCGCGAGCCCATCGGCGATCCTCACGCCTACCGACATCGAAGCGCTTCAGGCCGAGGTGGAGCACTTTCTGATCGGGCGTGAGATCGTCCGGGTGAAGGTCTGGGACGGTACGGGGACGATCATCGTCTCGGACGAGAGCCGCCTCATCGGGGAAACCTACGAGATGTCCGATGATCTGATCGCAGCCTTCGATGGAGATGTGATCTATGAGGTTCCCGACCTCTCACGGCCGGAGAACCAGTACGATCGGGGCCTGGGAGATCTTCGCGAGTACTACATCCCCGTCGAGAACAGTTCCCACGGCGTCGAGATCGTGTTCGAGGTGTACGAACTCGCCGACCACCTCGTGGCGACCCTCGACCAGATCCGATCCGCGATCTGGGTGGCCCTCGGCATCGGTTCGGCCCTCCTGCTGACGGCGTTGGGGGCCGCTGGAGTGACGAACGCTCGCGCTGAGAAACGGAGACGAGAACGTTCGCAACGACTGATCGGCCAGCTACTCGAGGTCCAGGAGCAAGAGAGAACCCGGATCATCGGCTCCCTACACGACGACATCGGCCAGCCGCTCTACCGGATCATGTTCGGCCTGCAAGCAAGCAAGAGGATGGTCGACGACGACAGTCCCGTTCACGATGAACTGGATCGGCTCGATGGGTTGGTCCGCGACGTCGACACGACGCTACGGTCCGAGCTCACCGCATTGCGTCAGGAGCCCGGAGTCGAGATCGACCTCGAATCCGCCGTCACCGAGCTGGTAGAGGTCGTCGAAGCCGAGACCGGCCTCGAGATCCTCTTCGAAGCCGACGCCGACATCGACCTTCCTCTTGCCCATCGCGCAACGCTGTACCGCGCCGCACGGGAAGCCCTGACGAACGTCGATCGCCACGCACGCGCCGATCAGGTGACCGTCCGACTCGTCGAAGGTCAGGACTCGACCATGATCGAGGTGATCGACAACGGATCAGGGTCCATCGGACAGCCGGGACTCGGGCTGACCACGACGCGGGATCGTCTGGAGGCGATCGGTGGCGGTATCGTGATCTCCGACGCCCGAGGCGGAGGTACACGTTTCGTCGCCTGGGTCCCCAACGAAGACGAGGACACCACATGATCAGGATCGCGATCGCCGATGACCACAGGATCATCAGAGAGGGGCTCGATCTGCTCCTCGCAGAAGCCGACAACATCGAGATCGTCTCGCACGCCCCCGACGGCCCCGAGCTCATCCAGCTCCTTCAGGACGAGGACATCGATGTCGTACTCCTCGATATGCGCATGCCCGAGATGACGGGTCTCGACGTGCTCGAACGCATCCGCGACCTCGAGATCTCGGTCGCCGTCGTCGTGCTGAGCATGTACGGGGACCCTGTGTACGTGAGTCGTGCGATCGAACTCGGTGCTTCGGGTTACCTCCTCAAGAGCGTCGGACAGGAGGA
>JAJRYI010000184.1 GCA_024275815.1 Actinomycetes bacterium
GAAGTAGAGCGTTGGGCGGAAGCGACGCACGACGTCGAACGTGGTCTCGGGCGTCGGCCTTCCATCGAAGAGCACCGCGGTGCCACCCACCCACAGGGGGAACGTCATGGCGTTCCCGAGGCCGTACGCGAAGAACAGCTTTGCTGCGGAGAAGAAGACGTCGTCCTCCCTGGCGCCGAGTGTCTCGGCGCCGTACCGCTGGGAGGTGACGACCATGTCTCGATGGCGGTGAATAGCGCCCTTCGGATCCCCGGTCGATCCGGAGGAGTAGAGCCAGAAGCAGTCGTCGAGCGCCGTCGTCTTGGCTGCCTCGAGTTGCGTGTCGGCCTGCCCGATCAACGTGCGCAACGTCGTTCCCTCGCCCTCCGTACGGATCTGGTGGGTGGGGCCGGTGTCGATGGCGTCGAGGGCGGGAAGAACGGTTGCGTCGTACTCGGGAGACCAGATGATCGTTGAGGCCTCCGAGTTCGTGAACATGAACTCGTAGTCCTTCGCAACCAACAAGGTGTTGAGCGGGACCGGGACGAACCCGGCTTTGATCGCCCCCCAGAACACGTAGAAGAACGACGGTTCGTCCTTCATCACCATGAGGACACGGTCTCCCTTCGCAAGGCCGAGGTCGCCGAGGGCGTTCCCTGCCCTGTTCACACGGTCGAGCAGGTCCCCGTAGGTGACCTCCTCTCCCTGGCTCGTCCGTATCGCGACTTTGTCCGCGCGCCCTTCGGCGACGTTCCTGTCGATGAACGGCACGGCAACGTTGAAGGTCGGGGCGAAGGTCAGTTCCTCCGCCGTAACGGTCACAGTGTGGTCCTTCACGGCCCCTCCTTTCGTTCGCCCTGCAGGCAGGGGTACCAATCGCTATCGTAGCTCCACGGTCGACGGGGGCCGTGTTCGATGAATTGGAGGACCGTATGGATCCCAAGGCAGCCAATGGAGGACGAACAGACAACGACACCACCAAGCGATTGATACTTCCCACCAGCATCACCCGGCGCACGTTCATCCGATCCACCGGCCTCGTGGCAGGCGCGGTTGCTGCAGGCCCGCTGCTTTCAGCTTGTGGCGCTATCGGTGGCAGCAGTGGCGGCGGTGGACCACTCAAGATCGGTCTCCTGCTTCCGTACTCCGACATCTACGCGGTGCTCGGCGAGTCGATCACCGAGTCGATGAAGATGTACTTCGAGAACAACGGCAACGAGGCCGGCGGGCGAACCATCGAGATCATCCAGGAAGACACCCAGCTCAAGCCCGACATCGCTATGGAGAAGGCCCGAAAGCTCGTCGAGCAGGACGAAGTCGATCTCGTGGCCGGTATCGTGAGTTCCGGTGTCGCCGTCGGGTTGCGGGACTACTTCCACGAGAACAAGAAGCTCCTGTTGATCGCCAACGCGGGTGCCAACGTGCTGACCCGGGCCAAGAAGAGCCCGTACATCTTCAGGACGTCGTTCAGCAACTGGCAGCCGAACTGGCCGCTCGGGAACTGGGCGTACGACAACGTCGCTCAGAAGGTGTTCGTCTCTGCACCCGACTACGGAGCAGGGCACGACATGGCCAACGCCTTCCTCAACTCGTTCGAGGGCAAGGGAGGCCAACTCGTGGCCGATCCACAGTTCACACCGTTCCCACAGATGGGTGACCCGGCACCGTTCATCACTGAGATCCAGCAGGCGAACCCCGACATGGTCTACACGTTCTACTCGGGCGGAGCAGCCGTCACGTTCGTCAAGGCGTACGGAGAGTTCGGTCTCACCGGATCGATCCCTCTCGTTGCAGCCGGGTTCACGGTCGAAGAGGACGTCCTCCCCGCTCAGGGCGATGCCGCTCTCGGGACGGTCAGCGGGCTCCACTGGGCACTTCAGCTCGAGAACGCGACGAACGCGACGTTCACCGCGGCGTACAAGGAGCGCACAGGCAAGGATGCGAACGTGTTCGCGATGCAGGGGTACGACACGGCGCGGGTCATCGTCGACAGCATCAACGCGGTCGAAGGGAACACGACGGATCTCGATCCGCTCATCGATGCGATCGCAGGTGTGAAGTTCGACAGTCCGAGGGGCCAGTTCAAGTTCGATGAGAACACCCACAACGTCATCAACCCGGTCTACATCAGACGGGTTGAAGAAGTCGATGGGGCCCTCCACAACGTCGTCATCGACGAGCTCGGCGATTACGTTGACCCCGGCGACGACTCCAAGGGTTGATCCCAGAGGCACAGCCAATCGAGATGTGGGGCCGGGTCACCGGCCCCACGGTGTGAGGTACTTTGTTGGAACAACTCCTACCCCAGTTGGTGAACGGCCTCGTGCTCGGGCTGCTGCTGTTCCTCATCGCGGCCGGGTTCTCGTTGATCTTCGGCCTGATGGACGTCGTGAACCTTGCACACGGCTCGTTCCTGCTTTTCGGTGCATATATCGGACTGACCGTTATCAGGGCGACGGGGAACTTCTGGCTTGCATTGATCGTGGCCCCGATCGTCACCGGGCTGCTCGGACTCCTCGTCGAGGTCACACTGCTGCGCAAGACCTACCAGCGTGGCCACCTCATCCAGGTGTTGCTCACGCTGGGCCTTGCCCTCATCGCAGCGGACCTCATGAGGTGGACGTTCGGGGCGTACGTCGAGTCCATCGATGCACCCGCCGCCCTTGCCGGCCTGGCATCCGTCTTCGGCCAGTTCGAGATCCCCGTGTACCGACTCGCCATCATCGTCTTCGGACTCGTCATGGCTGCCGGGATGTGGCTCGTTCTCGAGCGGACGCGTCTCGGGGCGATCGTGCGTGCTGGTGTCCAAGATGGTGAGATGGTCGGAGCGCTCGGTATCAACATCGAGCGGGTCGTGGCCGGTGTGTTCGTCTTCGGAACCGCTCTGGCCGGCGTGTCGGGAGTTCTCGCTGCTCCCGTCCTGAGCATCTACCCGGGTTTGGACTTCGAGTTCCTCATCCTTGCGATGGTGGTGGTCGTCGTCGGTGGCATGGGCAGTCTCAAGGGAGCGTTCTGGGGGGCACTGCTCGTCGGCATGACGGATGTTCTTGGCAAGGCGTACTTCCCCGAGTTCTCGCTGTTCGCGATCTTCCTCATCATGGCGGTCGTGCTCCTCGTTCGGCCGCAGGGCCTCTTCGGGATCAGGGAGGTCGCGTGACGACGGGAACCGTAGTAGGCACCACCGAACGCCCCCGCTGGTTGGTTCCAGCGGTAGGCGTTGCTCTGATCCTTGTTCCGTTCCTCGTCGGTACGTTCGAGGTCAGCCTTGCGACCACGGCAGTGATCTTCGCCGTGTTCGCGATGAGCCTCGACATCCTGGTCGGGTACACAGGACTCATCTCCCTCGGCCACGCAGCGTTCTTCGGTTTCGGTGGCTACGTGGCCGCCTATACGTCGATCAACCTGACGGGGAACCTTCTCGTCGTTATGCCCATCGTCCTCGTGACCACGGCGCTGCTCGCCGTCGTGCTCGGCTTCCTGTCGCTGCGCACGACGGGGATCTACTTCCTCATGATCACCCTCGCTTTCGGCCAGATGCTCTTCGGTCTCGCCGTGAAGTGGACCCCGGTGACGGGTGGATCCGATGGCCTGGCAGGTGTCCCTGCAGCGTTCATCGGCATCGGCCCCGTCGACTTCGTGTTCACGGGACGGGTGTCGTTCTACTACCTCGTCGTTGCGGCCTTCTTCGCCCTGTGGTGGTTCCTTGCCAGGGTGGTCGGGAGTCCCTTCGGGCATGCACTCGTCGGGATCAAGGACAACGAAGAGCGTCTCGCCTCCCTCGGGTACAACACCTGGAGATACAAGATGGCGGCGTACGTCCTCGCCGGGAGCGTTGCAGGCCTTGCAGGTGCACTGTTCGTCTTCTTCAACCGCCATGCAGCACCAGAGAACCTGTTCTGGGTCGTCTCCGGCGAGGTGCTCCTGATGGTGATCATCGGAGGCGCAGGAACGCTCTACGGCCCGGCGCTGGGAGCGGTCCTCGTACGGCTCTTCGGGTCGTACGTCTCGAGTTACACGGACCGCTGGCAGACGCTTCTCGGGCTGCTGTTCGTCGGATTCGTACTGTTCGCACCTGGCGGGATCGTCGGCATCATTCGTCGTTGGAGGAAACGTGGACGCTCTCCGAGTTGAGAACCTCACCCGTCACTTC
>JAJRYI010000185.1 GCA_024275815.1 Actinomycetes bacterium
GCGGGAAGGTCCCCAACGACGTGATACGGCTCATCCTGGATGTACTGCATGAAGACGAGGTTCCACACTTCCATGAAACGTTCTTCGTCCACGACGGGACCACCGTCGGGGCCGTACTGGGCGCCCTTGTCGTAGAAGATCTCAGATGATGGGCCTGCGGGACCTGCAACCCCCATCTGCCAGAAGTTGTCGCGGTCTCGTCGTTGCAGCCTGTCGGGCCGGACGCCGACGACGTCGAGCCAGATCTCGGCGGCCTCATCATCGGACTCGTGCACCGTGTACCACAGGCGATCGGGATCGAGCGCAAAACGCTCGGTCACGAGTTCATAGGCGAGCGGGATCGCTGTCTCTTTGAAGTAGTCGCCGAAGGAGAAGTTGCCGAGCATCTCGAAGTACGAGAGGTGACGGGCGGTCGTTCCGATGAGATCGATGTCCTCTGTGCGGACACATTTCTGACTCGACGCGACCCGTGGATAGGGTGGCTCCTCTTCACCGAGAAGGTACGACTTGAACGGCACCATGCCTGCAACGGTCAGCAGGAGTGTCGGGTCGATCGGGATCAACGACGCAGAGGGAACCACCTGGTGGTCCTTCTCTGCGAAGAATTCGAGGAACGTTGTGCGGATCTCGTTGGTAAGCATGCTCAGGCGAGGTTAGCCGTGGTCGACTAGTCAACCGTTGGTGTCGCTCTGATGGCGGAACGTTGGAGACGCCGGCCTGCGTACTCGATGGCATCGGCGGCGAGCGTTGCACCGACACGTCCGACACCGTCGGCATCGAGCCGTTCCCGCATGGCCCTTGCTCGGGTCACGACGACCACGGTCGCCCCGAGGGTTGCCGCAGAGCCGTAGACGAACCAACGTGCGCGTGTGAACATGTCGGGAGGATACCCCGCAACGCCTGTTCCTATCTGCGTTGCGGCTTTCCAAGGATCTCGTCGATGCGTGCGAGGCGCTCGGCGAGGGCCGCCTCGTCTCCAACCTGTTTCGGGTGATAGAACACCGCATCGGTGTGACCGTCGGGAAGGTACTGCTGGTGCACAACGGATCGGGGGTCACCGTGGGGGTAGACGTACCCGACTCCGTAACCGAGTTCGCGGTCACCCGCCGTCGCGCCCGAGCGCAGGTGTGGCGGCACTTCCCCATGGGGTCCCTCGTTCACGGCCTCTTTCGCAGCGAACATGGCTTCCTTCACCGAGTTGGATTTGGGTGCAAGGCTGAGGGCGAGGGCAGCGTGTGTGAGGTTGTAGGCAGCTTCGGGGAGTCCAACGAACTCCAATGCACCGAACGCATCGATGGCCGTCGCCAGGGCTGATGGGTCGGCCATACCAACATCTTCGGAGGCGAAGACCACCATGCGGCGGGCGATCAGTCGGGCGTCCTCACCGGCCTCGAGCATCGTGTGGAGCCAGTAGAGCGCGGCGTCCGGATCGCTGCCTCGCATCGACTTGATGAAGGCCGAGAGAACGTCGTAGTGGCGATCCCCGGCGCGGTCGTACCGGATGATCCTGCGCTGGAGCGCTTCCTCGACGCCCGGCACGTCGACGAGTCCGCCC
>JAJRYI010000186.1 GCA_024275815.1 Actinomycetes bacterium
CAGAGATCTACAAGGCGGGCCTCCACACGAACGCTCTCCTCGAGAGCCTCTCAGAGATCGTCATCGCGTGGCTGCTCCTCGAACAGGCTGAGGTCGCAGCGGCGAAGCTACCAGAGGCAACGGGAAGTGACACTGGCTTCTACCGGGGGAAGGTGGCCTCGGCCCGGTTCTTGGTCAAGGACGCTCTGCCGAAGGTGGCGATCCGTACTGCAGCAGCCCAATCCGAGGACGCATGGCTGATGGACCTTCCAGACGAGGCGTTCTGAGCAGTTCACAGGCGACAGTTCACAGTTCACAGAGAGAAGGGCTTCGCTGCGTCCTCACCGTGGCCCCTGCTCCTACTGTCAACTTCTTCTCCACTGTGAACTGTCCACGTCCTCCCAACGGTGAGCTGGCGTCTGCCTAGTCTTGGCGCATGAACCCTTGCTACACATCCATCCTTCGTCTTCGGGCGATTCGTGAGTTCGAGGATCGGCCGATCGATTCGGTGGACCTCGACGCCGTTCTCGAAGCTGCGCGATGGACGGGTTCATCGAAGAACAGGCAGAACTGGTCGTTCATCGTGGTCGACGATTCGCGCCAGAAAGATCGACTGACCAAAGCGGGTGATTTCACGACACCGATCGCCAACGCACCGGCAGCGATCTGCCTCGTTCAGGAACCCGATGGGTATGAGTTCGATACGGGCCGCCTTGCACAGAACATCATGCTCGCCGCAGACGCTCTCGGGCTTGCAACGTGCCCCATCACGTTGCACCGGGAGGACATGGCAGCCGACATCCTCGGGTTGCCTGAGGGCAGGCGGTGCCGCTACGCCATCGCGATCGGCTATCGGAGCCCTGCGTCGGGTCCCGCCAGGTTCGGAGGCCGTAAGGAAATCGGTGAGTTGGTGTACCACAACAGGTACGACGGCTGAGATCCGGGGGGGTCATGATCTTGACGATCCTCCTCATCGGTCTGCCACTCGGCTTCATCGTCGGAGTGACTCGTCGCCTCGACGCGCTCGCGTTCGGTGTGGTGGTCACCATCGTGGGATGGTGGGTTCTGCTCTTCACCGTTGGAGGCGTGGAGTTCACGGTCGCAACGTTGGCGTTGACGACACTCGCCGCGCTCGGGAACCTCACGATCGGCACAGGTACCGGCTGGGCTCTCGGGGCGGGGCTACGCACACTGTTCGGGATGACGGCCGAGCGGTAGGTCGTCCCGTGACGGCCGGTGTTGAGTTCGGTGAGTCAACGCCCGACCTCGACACCTGTGGATGGGTTTGTGAGGTCGTGCGGACGTATCATCGCTCCCCATGGCTGCCATAGCGATCTTCGACTCGGGTATCGGGGGAACCACGGTGTACGACGCGGTGCGAGAACGGGCCCCGTGGGTAGACATCGTCTACGTCGCCGACCACGCTTTCGGACCGTACGGGGAGCGATCCCTCGACGAGGTTCGCGCACGGACCGAGGTACTTGCGAGGTATCTCGCATCCGCCGGAGTCGAGATGATCGTGATCGCATGCAACTCGGCATCTGCTGCGGCGCTACAGCATCTGCGTGCATCGCTTCGAGACGTCGCGTTCGTGGGCATGGAGCCGGCAGTCAAGCCGGCTGCCTCGATCACGACCACCGGTGTCGTCGGTGTGATGGCTACCGGAGCCACGTTTCAGGGTGAACTGTTCCGGTCACTCGTGGGAAAGCATGCAGAGGGTGTCGAGATCGTCGAACAGGCCTGCCCCGGACTCGCCGCCGCGATCGAGCACGGTGATGATGTTGGGCCGCTGCTCGAGCGGTACCTCGCCCCCATCATCGAGGCAGAGGCCGACGTCGTCGTCCTCGGATGTACGCACTACCCACTCATCCGGGATGCGATCGAACATCGCCTGCCTGAGGGGGTGGAGATCATCGACCCGTCGACCTCGGTGGCGCGAAGAGTTCTCGATGTCGCCCATGACGCAGGGATCGACCTCAAGGGCTCAGCCTCGACACGATGGTGGACCACAGCACCAGACGAGGATCGAGACGATGATCATGACTGGGAGACGATCGACATCCCCGAATCCGGCAAGGAGGCCGTTCGCGTCTGTGAGACCACGGTCGTCGCGTTGGCGGGTGATCTGACCGCCATGCCCGTCGACGCGATCGTGAACGCCGCGAACGTCGAACTCGTTCACGGAGGCGGCATCGCACTCGCCATCTCGAGAGCCGGAGGCCCGACGATCGATGAGGAGTCGCACCGGTGGACAGAGATGTACGGTCCCCTGGAGCCGGGCGTTGCTGCTCTCACGTCGGCGGGGGAGATGCCGTCGTCGTACGTGATCCACGTCGCCGGTCCGATCCACACAGCGGGGCAGGACAACGAAGGCCTGCTGGCTGCTGCAGTGTTCGCGGCACTCGACATGGCCACGGAGATCGAGGTCAAGACGATCGCGCTTCCTGCCATCTCTGCAGGTGTCTACGGGTACCCGCCGGACGAGGCGACGCTCGTCATAGCCGAGAGCACCGCCGAGTTCCTCGACGAGCAAGACACGACGCTGCGTTCCGTGCGCCTCGTCGGCTTCGACGACGCGATGGCAACGAGGTTCGCCGAGGCGATCGCCTCCTTGACCGACGAACTCTGAGAGCTTCGCCGTTGCCTCAGTGCTGATGCCGGTGGGCCGACGGCCACATGGTTGCCATCCACGTCGTCAACGGGACCGCAGCCACGATTCCGATCGTGCCAACGAGCGACCGTACGATCTCCACCGCGACGACCTCGCTGTTTGCGACTGCGCCGAAGGACTGCTGCGCCAAGATGAACAGGATGGTGAGTGGCATTGCAGCCCCGAGATATGCGAGGACGAGTGTGTTGACGATCGATCCTACGTGGGCCCGTCCGATGGACATGCCTCGCATGAACAGCGGCTTGAACCCGATGCTTGGATCTGCGGACCGGATCTCGGCGATGGCAGATGCTTGGGTGACCGTGACGTCGTCGAGCGCACCTGCAGCACCGATGACGATCCCCGCGATGAGCAGGCCACGAATATCGAACCCCTCGAGCGTGAGCAACAGGGTGGCCTCTTCGGTCGCCAGACCCGTGAACTGGGCGAGCACCGTCGTCACCCACGACAGCCCGGTGATCAGGAACAGCGCAGCGAGGGTCCCGAGGAGGGCGATCGTCGAGGTCCTGTTGATGCCGTGCGAAACGTACAGCGCCAGATAGGCGACAGCGGCAGCCCCGATCATCGCGACGGCCAGCGCCGGGTTGCCGTCGAGGAGAGACGGGATGAGCCAGAAGAGGATGATGAACACCGAGAGGCCGAGTCCCGTGAGCGCAGCGAGGCCCTTCCATCGACCGAGGGCGATCACAGCGAGGGCGAACAACGCCGTGATCGCAACGAGAAGCCAGCGACGTTGATAGTCGGCGTACCGGTACATGGACTCCATCGACGCGGGGGAGATCGCAACGATGGAGCCGTCGAAGTCGAGCGTCACCATGACCTCACGGCCGGGGAACAAGCCCGAATCCTGGCCGGGAAACAGCTCCAGGGTTGCGACAGTCCCGGCGTCGGGGCCTGTGGAGAGCTCGATCTGTGCCGTCGTACACGTTGATTGGGGATCGAACTCGCAAGTCGTCTCTTCGAGGGAGACGATGACTCCACTTGGTGGGATTCGAGACAGAACCACCTTCTCGCCGACATCGAGCCTCGGCACGATGTCCTCGGTCGAGAACTCCTGGTTGTAGGACTTTCCTGCCTCGGGCCCCTGGGTGAGCTCGAACGTGACGGTGATGCAGTCTCTCTCCGGTGTGGCAGGACACGGTGCCGTCGTCGTGTCGGTGACGGTGGCTTCGTGGAACTCCGATGGCACGCCGAGGACGGAGAACTCACCCGCCGCGATCTCTTTCGCAGACCCAGAAGGCCACAGGGCGACGATGCCGACGACGATCAGCACACCGATCACGGCGGCGATGTACTCGGGTACGCCGAAGCGCCGTTGCTTTGCCTCTTCATCGGGCGAGAAGGCTGCCCAATCCTGTTCGGGAAGGTCGCTCACCCGCGAACGATAGGGGGAGCCACCCGTTTCTGCGATAACATTTCTCTCATGGACAGGCCAACAGTTGCAGTGCTCGGTGCAGGTTCGATGGGCGAGATCTTCGCATCGGGCCTCCTGCGAGCAGGATGGACCACCGACGACGTCTCCCTCGTGACCCGGCGAGACGCCAGGGTTCGAGAGCTCCAGTACTCGACGGGGATAACAGCCACGATGTCCCTCAGTGAAGGGGCGACGGGCAGAGACGTCGTCCTGATCGCGGTCAAGCCGAAGGACGTTGCGAGGGTCCTCCAGGAGATCGCTCCCGTGATCGATGCATCCCAGACGGTGGTCTCGATCGCCGCGGGGGTACCTCTCGCGACGTTCGAGACGGCGCTTGCGGGCGTGCCGATCATCCGGGCGATGCCGAACACACCGAGTGCGGTCGACCTCGGGATGACCGCCTTCACCGTCGGGGAACACGTCTTGCAACGTGACATCGATCGCGCAACGATGATGCTCGGAGCGGTAGGTGAGACCATCGAGCTGTCTGAGGACCTGTTGGACGCGGTCACTGCAGTCTCTGGGACGGGACCGGCGTACGTGTTCCTCCTCGCAGAGTCGATGATCGAGGCTGCCATTCGGGAAGGGCTGCCCCACCACGCTGCCGAGAAACTCGTACATCAGACGCTGTGGGGTGCCGGTGCACTGCTCGCCGCATCCGACAAGTCGGCGTTCAGGCTGAGGGGCGAGGTCACGTCCCCGGGAGGGACGACAGCCGCTGCCATGCACGTCCTCGAAGATGGTGGGTTCCGTGCGCTCATGGAGGACGCGATCCAGGCTGCTGCCAAGCGATCGAAGGATCTCGGGAAGCGAGCTTCGGAGTGATCCGATCGGTGGTGCTCGGTATCACGGAGCGTTCCATCACGAAGAAGCTGGTCACGGACACGCCGATCGGGCGAAGTGTCGCCAGGCGGTTCGTTACAGGAGAGTCGCTCGACTCGGCAGTGGCAGCGACCGAATCGCTCAACGCATCCGGGATGGCAGTGTCCCTGGACCACCTCGGCGAACACGTGACGAATCTCGAAGAGGCAAGGAAGGCGAAACAGTCGTACATCGCCTGTCTCAAGGCGATCCAGCGATCCGGTCTCGATGCGAACATCTCGATCAAGCTCACACAGCTCGGTCTCGGCCTCGATGACGACGTCGCTGCTTCACACGTCGACGAGATCGCATCCGCCGCTTCGAAGGTGGAGACGACCGTCACGATCGACATGGAGGAATCGGCATACACCGAGGCGACCATCTCGATCTACGAGGAGGCACAGAGGGTGCACGGCAACCTGGGGATCGCTATCCAGGCCTATCTGCGCCGGAGCGCTGCAGATCTCGACCGCATCGTCCCTCTCGGTGGCCACATCAGGCTCTGCAAGGGCGCCTACGTCGAACCCGAAGACATCGCGTACCAGTCCAGGGAGGACGTGGATGCCTCCTTCGATCGGCTCGCTGGGATTCTCATGACTTGCCCGGACACGACGCCCGCGATCGCGACCCACGACGACGCGAGGATCGCACCGATACTCGAGATGGCGTCGGTGAGGGAAGGTCCGTGGGAGTTCCAGATGCTCTACGGCGTCCGCAGGGACCGTCAGAGGGAACTCGCGGCACTCGGTCATGATGTTCGGGTGTACGTCCCGTACGGAGATGCGTGGTACCCGTATCTGACCCGTCGGCTCGCCGAGAGGCCTGCCAACGTCGCTTTCTTCGCGAGGGCACTCGTCGGCGGTTGACTCGCTCCAAGGTCCGTCATCGCGTACTCTTACAGACCATGAAGATCATGATCTCCCTCATCGCGCTCGTATTCGTTGTTGCAGCGACCCCATCCCAGGTCGCTCCGATCGTTGCGAGCGATGGGTACTTCATCGAGCAGGGAGCCGACGCGACGCCCGAAGTGGTCGGCACAGCAGTTGCCGACGCGAGGTTCTCGGGAGGAGACCTCTCGGTGGTCGTTCTCTCGAGCGAGCCGTCGGCTGGGGCCACGACGTTCGCCGACGCGGTTCTCGACGATCTTGCATCGGGAACGGTTCTCGTCGTTGCACCAGAGACGGTTGGCTGGGCATCAGCGGGTGACATCTGGACGAACGACGAACTCGACGCTGCACTCGATGCTTCCTTGAGCGGCTCCTCTTCTGATGACGTCGTGACGATCTTCGTTGCCGACCTGGTGGATCCGGCATCGAGCGGCGGTGGCTCGGGTGCGTTGATCTTCTTCGGGTTCATCGTGGTGATCGGTGGTGCCTTCGCGTTCTTCGCCTTCCGAGCCTCGAAGCGACAGAAGGAGGGCGCAGCGAAGAAGGTCGAGGAGCTCAGAGCGATGGCACAGCTTCAGATCGACGCGATCGCGAACGACATCCTCGAACTCGAGGATGAGGTGAAGTTGGCTCAAGATCCGAAAGTGCAGGAGCACTACTCCACTGCCATCGATACGTACACGACGGCAAGTGAGCGGCTCGCTGCGATGTCATCGGGGAAGGAGATCGTGGACTTCGACTACGAGCTCGATGTTGCCGTGTGGCATCTCGACACGGCCGAGGCCATCATCGACGGCAACCCACTCCCCGACAAGCCGGAACCTCCTGTATACGCACCGGCGCCTGCCCCCACGGCACCTTCGACGTCGAGTACGCCGGTGGATCGCACGGGGATCACAGCACCGCTCCCCGAGTACAAGCGTCGATCGACGCGGCGTTCGTCGTACGGCGCGCCAGAGATGCTCGCTACGGTGCTCGCCACACAGGCCCTGCGCGGTATGGGTGGGAAGGGTCGCGGGAGATCCTTCGGAGGGTCGCGGTCGTCTGGTGGCAGTTCGCGCTCCGCTCCCCGTATGCGCGGTGGAGGCCG
>JAJRYI010000187.1 GCA_024275815.1 Actinomycetes bacterium
GCACCCTCATGAGGATTCGTTCTCGTCGTTCGTCTTGCGCTGAGCTGCCCGGGAGTGGACCAGGACGACGGTCATCAACTCCTCGACGTAGTCGGGATCGATGTCCCGCTCGATGGCTGCGGCTCGGAATCGTCGAAGGAGGTCGTGCTCGCGCTCTTCGGAGTAAAGGGGTAGGCCCGCTTCCTGTTTGATCGCCCCGATCTCGACGGAGACGTCGAGACGACGCGCGATGAGGTCGAGCAGTTCGGTGTTGATCGCGTCGATCTTCTCACGAAGTCGCTCGATGCGTTCCTCAGCCATGTTGGACATCCCCTCGCTCATCGGTGCACACCGAGAGGTTCCAGCGCTCCCGGGCATAGGAAGGTACCGGTGACCACCCCATGTAGCAACACGATCATCCGACGATGGTTTGGAGCGCAGCGTTCGCAAGCAGGGGGGCGAGCGGCTCGAAAGCTGCGAAGCGCTCGTCGGATGTCTGTCCGGCAACGAACCTTGCGTAGATCTGCTCGATGATCACAGCGATCCGGAACAGGGCCAGCGCCTCATAGAAGTTGATCCCCGACAGGTCGAGGCCCGAGCGTTTCGCGTACCGCTCACGAACGGCCTCTTTCGGCAGAACCTCCCCGATGGCGACCGCGTTGCCGCCGAACACGAGGTACGTCGGATCGTCCGGCTGAGCCCAATACGCAAGAAGGGTCCCAACATCGACCAGTGGATCACCGCGGGTCGACATGTCCCAGTCGAACACCGCGACGAGGGATCCGTCGTCGCCGATCATCGTGTTGTCGAGTTTGAAATCGTTGTGGAGGATCCCGACGCGCTGCCGCTGCGGGATCCGCTCGGTCAAGAGTTCACTCACCTCTCCCATTGCAGAGACCGGACGCGTCGCCGCCGCGAACCATCGATCGGTCCAGCCCGATATCTGACGCTCGATGAAGCCGTCGGGCCGTCCGAGGTCTCCGAGGCCGACCGCTTTTGGGTCCACGGCGTGGAGATCGGCGAGGGCATCGACGAGGGATTCAGCGACCTTTCGCTGCTTGGTGCGGTCACGTTCGAAGGACTCCGGCCAGGTCTTACGAACAACGTGGCCGTGGCGCCGCTCCATGACGAAGAACGGCTTTCCCATGACGTCGGGGTCCTCGCAGTAGTGGAACGCCCGCGGTGCAAGATCGAACGCCCGCCACAGCCGCGACAGCACCCGGTACTCCCGTTCCATGTCGTGCCCGCCTTTGGGTACACGCCCGAGGGGTGCGCGACGAAGCACGTACTCTGCCTCGCCATCGCACCTGGCCCGGTAGGTCAGGTTCGCTGCACCGCCGGGGAACTGGTCGAAGCGAACTTCCGTACACGGAAACAACTCAGGGAGGAACTCTGTGAGATGGGCGGAAACGCGAGTTTCGTCGAAACGCTCCTCGGGGCGGATCGGTGCAGTGTCCTTCATGGCAACGATCCTAGAAGCTCGCGGAGCAGTCAGGCCACGATCGTGAGCAAGCTCGCTGTGAGCAACCCGATACCGAACACCACGGTGATGCCCACCTCGAGAATGTGCCTGATGGTCGAGATGCCCTCAGCGCGAACCGAAGGCCGCGACTCGACGGCGACGGCTCCGGCGAGTCCGATCAGCACCAGACCCGTCGCGATCGTTGCCCAGATGAGGTCGCCGCCGATGCCGCTGTCGAAGACGAGTCGATCGATCAGCATGGACAGAAATACGGCTGCAAGGAACAGGTTCGTATAGACGAAGTACTTCATCGGGTGCAGTTGCCCGGAGCGGAGCCTCATGGGCATCGCAACCATCGGGAACCCGAAGACGACCGCGGTCACCGCGTAGATCCATGAGAGGCCTGCAACGGGTACCAGAAGGAACGCCACGCCCACGGTCACCGACGAGTACCACACGATCTGCTCATATGAAGAACGCGAACCGGCAACCACCGGGAACATCGGGATGTCGGCCGCCCGGTAGTCATCGGCGTACTTGAGCGAAAGCGCCCAAAAGTGCGGCGGTGTCCAGAAAAAGATGATCGAGAACATCACCCAGGCAGCCATCGACAGGTCCCCGGTGACCGCCGCCCATCCGATGAGCGCCGGGACCGCTCCTGCAGCCCCACCGATCACGATGTTCTGCGTGCTCGAACGCTTCAGCACCATCGTGTACACGAGGACGTAGAACCCGAAGGCAACGAGCGACAGGAGTCCTGCAAGGAGTGTGGTCCCCAACCACAGCACGACGAAACCTGCGATCCCGAGAACGATCCCGAAGATGGTTGCGGCTTTCGGCGTGACACGCTCCGTCGGGAGCGGACGGGACTCCGTTCGCTTCATGATCCGGTCGATGTCACGGTCGTACACCTGGTTGATCACGTTCGCTCCACCCGCCGATAGCGATCCACCGACGAGTGCCATCACCACGAGCAACGTTCCGGGCCATCCACCGGCGGCAACCGCCATCGCGGGAACGGTCGTCACGAGAAGCAGCTCGATGATGCGTGGCTTCGTCAACTCGATGTAGGTGGCGAGCGTCGACGGAGCGCGTTCCTGAGCGCCGGATCGCCTGCTCATACGGCTACGACCTTCTTGCGCTTCTCTTCGACACCGTCACCGACGCGGGATGCCGCGAACACGACGTACACGATCCACAGGACATCGGCGACCATGAGATGAAGCACCTGCATCGCGAGCGGAGTCAGCAAGTAGATGTTCGCGATGCCGATGAAGAACTGGCTCAGGACCACCATCGAGACGGCAGCGGAGAGGCGTTTGGTCCGCGCAGACGCGAAGCGGGTCTGCTGCGCTGCGATCCACCCCACGAACAGTCCGCCGAGGATGGCGAGCGTTGGATGAACGATCCGAAGCTTGCTGAGGAGCGGGGCCGTCGGGCCGAACTTCTCGGCCAAGCCCCCGGTGATCGACTCGGATGGGAAGATCGTGTCGGCCAGCGCGTTCAACGCTCCGGTCGCCCCGAGAACGATGATGACGAGTGCCCCAGCTCCGAGCCAGCCGACGGTTGCCCTCCGCAGTGGCCTGGCAGGGGCGGGGAACCCGCTTCCCCACCACGCAGTCAAGGTCAAAGTCCCCAACAGGAGTAACGTGTTCGTGAGATGAAGCGGAACCACGAACATCCGACCTGTCGAGATATCGGCATCGACCCACCCGTAGAGCACCAGTGCTGCGCCGAGTAACGCCTCGACGATCAACAGGACGCCGGAGACGACCGCTGCCTTGCGAGTGATGTCTCCCTTCGGAAAGAACCAGAGAGCGAGGATCACGACGGCAAGGACTCCGAGCCCGGCAAGGAATGAGGACGCTCTGTGTGAGAACTCGATCAGCGTCTCGACCGTGGCGTTGGGTGGCACGAACTGATCGCCACACTTGGGCCACGTATCGCCACACCCATCACCAGATCCCGTTGCTCGTACGATCGTCCCGCCCAGGATCACGAGCACGTTGAATGCAAGGGTTGCCCATGCAGCCGTGGAGAACACACGGCGGCGGCGCTGCGTCAGATCACTCATGGCCCGCAGGCTACAGGGGACCGAGACGGCAGCTAGCAGATCTCTTCTACTCGAACCCTGGTAGATGGTTCGGGTGACTCAGGGGGTGACAGCACCCGCGTCCTTCCTACAGGAGGGCAGCTAGACGCAGTCGGACGGGCAGGCGAGAACCTCGTTCGTGCGGTTCGAGTCCCGGCCCTTCCTGGTCATCTTCGATACCAGAACCTAGGGTTCCTACGCCCTGCGCCCACTACCATCAGGGCATGAAGAAACTCCTCCTCCTCGGGTTGCTCGGTGCGATCGCCGCCGCCATCGTCTACAAGGTGCTCACGACCGAGATCCCCATCGACGAGTCCTGACCGCGTGCTTGCAGTACGACGGTTCGGGTCGGGCCCACCTGTCGTCGCACTGCACGGATTCACCCTCACGGGTGCCCAGTTCGCACCGACCGCCGAACGGCTTCAACGCGCTGTCATCGCGCCGGATCTGCCGGGCCACGGAGCGAGTTCACCCGCCTCCTTGCCCGAGACGCTCGACGATGTCGCCGACATCGTCGCCTCCA
Organism: Actinomycetes bacterium; assembly: GCA_024275815.1. Taxonomy (GTDB): domain Bacteria; phylum Actinomycetota; class Acidimicrobiia; order Spongiisociales; family UBA5794; genus JAMBLL01. The sequence goes on from JAJRYI010000187.1 coordinate 4,057, forward strand.
CGGGGGAGGCGACTCCTTTGCTCGGCTACAGCCAGGGCGGACGAGTCGCCCTGCTCGTGGCCTTGAGTCACCCCGGCCTCGTCTCACGCCTCGTTCTCGTGTCGGCATCGGCCGGGATCGAAGATCCCGCCGCGCGGCGAACTCGCGCTGACAGCGACCGGGCGCTTGCCGGACGGATGGAGACCGTGACGCTCGACACTTTCCTCGATGGTTGGCTCAAAACCGGCATCACCGCCGTCTCGTTTCGAGATGAAGCGGAGAGGGCAGCAGACTGGTCGGTTCGTTCGGAGAACACGATCGAAGGACTCGCTCATGCACTGGTCGATCTTGGTCAGGGGACGCAGCCATCCGCATGGCATCGTCTCGCCGACCTCACGATGCCCGTGCTCCTGGTACACGGTGAGCAGGACTCGAAGTACGCGACGATCTCACACCGTATGGCAACCTCGATACCCGACTGCAGAGTCGTATCCATCGCGGGGGCAGGTCACAACCCCTTCATCGACGACCCCGATGCAACGTACGAGGCTATCTCACGATTCCTCGATGGGGCGAGCTGACCCCGTCGACCAATCGTAGAAGCCTCTCCCCGTCTTCTTACCGAGCAGGCCCTCGGCGACCATGGAGCGCAAGAGAGCAGGCGCCTCGAACCGGTCGCCGTACACAGATGCAAGATGATCGGCGATCTCGAGGCGGACATCGAGTCCCACGAGATCGCCCAGCATGAGCGGCCCCATCGGATGCCGGTATCCAAGCGACATCGCCCGGTCGATGTCCTGTGGCGCTCCCACTTCCTCCTCGACCATGCGGATGGCCTCGAGACCCACCAGCACACCAAGTCGACTCGTCGCGAATCCAGCCGAATCGTTGATCACGGCCTGTTCCATGCCGAGGAACTCCACCAGATCCCTGATGGTGTCAAGAGTCGCTTGATCCGTGCGACTGCCCCTGATCACCTCGACGAGGGGCATCGCCCACACGGGGTTGAAGAAGTGCATGCCTGCGAACTCACCTGGACGCTGAAGTGTCTCTGCGAGTGAGTCGATCGAGATACTCGACGTGTTCGATGCAAGGACGCCTGGTCGTCTGGTCTCTGCTGCCTCGAGGATCGACCGCTTCAGATCCAACTTCTCGATGACCGCCTCGATGATCACGTCAAGACCCTCATCGAGATGCTCGACAGAGGCAACCGCGTGGATCCTCCCTATCGCTTCAGTGGCTTCCTCCGGGGTGAGCTTGCCTCGTTCGGCAGCCGTTCGCAGGGTCCCCGCGACTCTCTCGACCGCAGACTGCGCCGTCTCCAGGTCGACGTCGACGATCGATGTCTGTGCGCCTCGAGCAGCGAAACGATGGGCGATGCCCACACCCATCGTGCCTCCTCCGATGATGCCAACCTTCACTGTGCCTCTCTCTGTTGCTGACCACATAGCTTTGTAGCAGATGAGCAGAGACGCAAGACAACCGTCCCC
>JAJRYI010000188.1 GCA_024275815.1 Actinomycetes bacterium
CAGGCTGGTGAACGCCCTGGCGTTGGGGTAGGTGATCACGATGCCGGTCGGACCCGATACGGTCATCTGAACATCGTTGAGGACGGGGGCGATCCCGGTCCAGGAGACCTCGACCCAGTCAGGTGCCGAGGCGGACAGGGTGCCTACGTCGGTGGTGACCTGGGCGACGTCGTCGCCGATGAACTTGGCTACGGGCACCTCGACCTTGTAATCCTTACTGCGGTCCTTGCCGTCCTGGGTCCAGGTTGCGATCACCTTGAGCTTGACCTTCGTGATGCCGTACGGCACCGAGATGCGCAGGGAGGTGAAGTCGGTTTCGTTCGCGGACAGCGTGTCGTTGTCCATGAGGCTGCTGAACGGGTCGGTGTTGTCGGGGTAGGTGATCGTGACACCTGCCACGTTGGTCGTCGCGACGATCTTGAAGTTGGTCGCGTCAGCCTTCTTGGCCTTCCAGCTGATGGCCACCCACGCGGTATCTCCCTCAACGATGGCTGCGGTCTTCTTGGTCTTGAGTTCGACCTTGCCCTTGCCGCCGTCATCGGCGAGTGCGGGAGTCGCAGAGAGGACCATCAGGACTACGGCAATGAGGAGCGTGAGTGTTTTCTTCATCATGGTGATGTATCGGCACCGCGTGGGCCATCTTGACTCCCACAGAGGGTGGTTCTTCCTATCCCCGCGATGACTAGTCATCTCTCCATCGACCCTCGAGGAACCCCATTGGACGTCTGAGACGTCCAACCGGTATCTCGTCTGTCGGGTAGGTTTCTCAGTGATGTACAAGCGTGTTCTCTCCGTTCTTGTCGCTGCAGTTGTGGCCGGCATCACCGCCGTTCCGGCAACAGCGCAAGTGAGGCCGGTGAGCGACCTCCTCCCCGACGGCGATACGAGGCCCGTGATCGTGTCCGCCGAACTCCTGGCTCCGGGCCGCCATAACGATCTCCTCGAGGCCGACGTCATCATCGATGCTTACGACAACGACGGCGTGGTCCAATACGAGTACCGGTGGAACGGCGCCACGATCGGGCAGGCCCATGAACTCGACAGACTCCGTCCAACGGTGAGCTACGCAACGACCTCGCCGCGATCTCGTTACGGACTGCAGGTTCGCGCTATCGACGTCAACTCGAACGCGTCTGACTGGTTCACGGTCTGGACTGGAACGACACCGGGCCCGCCGAACATCATCGTTGCAGGAGACTCGATCGCCTCGGGCTACACGAAGCAGTGGTTCAGCGGCGATGCCACCTGCGTCGACGGCAGCTACTCGTACGGGACGACCGTCGCGGTCGAGATCGCATCGATGCTTCCGGATGCCTGGGCCCCGACGTACACGAACATCGCGTGGGCCGGTGCCGGGGTCGGCAACATGGTCGATGGGGGATCCGACTCGTGTGGCACGACGTACGAGCCTCAGGTGGACCAGATCCGTCGCCTTGCGGGGGCGGACACCTGGAACGTCGTCGTAGTCACTGCGGGGATCAACACCACGAACTGGACGCAGGTCGTCGTCGACCTCACCAAGGACACGACGTTCTCGTTCACCAAGCGCGGCGATCAGGATGCCTGTCGCACCGCAGTCCGTGATCGATGGAACATCGCCGAGCGTCGCAGATACATCACCGAAAGAGCTCGCGAGACATCGGAAGCCCTGACAACTCAGACGAACGCACAGGTGTACTGGACAGGCTATTACGACATCACCGGCACAGAACTCGCTCCGCTGTGGGTCCCGGTGGGTGATGCATGCGCGGATCAGATGGAGTACGCCCTCGATCAGCTGCATGGCGCTTTGCGAGACGGCCTCGACCCCGAAGTGACCTGGATAGACATCGATCGCAGGATCGCCACACAGAAGTGGGCGGGTTGGCCACATCCGAACCCCGAAGGTCACCGAACGATCGGTCTCATCGTTGCGGAGGCCATAGGTAGATGACGCACGTCTGTGTTCTGTGTTCTGTCGTCTGACGCCTGACGCCTGTCCTACCCTGTGGCTATGAGGATACGAACATGGTTGTTCCTGGCCTTTCTCATCGTGCCGGCGCTCGAGATCGTGCTGTTCTACTACGTGGGGACGGCGATCGGTATCTGGCCGACCATCGCCATCGTCATCGCAACGGCGTTCCTCGGTTCATCCCTCGTTGCGCGGCAGGGTCGCCAGACATGGGTGAACATCCGCACCGAGATCGCCGCGGGCAAGCCACCGACCGTCCAGCTCGTGCACGGGGCGATGATCCTCGTTGCAGGGGCACTGCTGTTGACTCCCGGTTTCCTGACGGACATCACCGGTTTCCTCCTACTCGTTCCCTCCGTGCGCGAGTCGTTGCGGGGATGGTTCGTTGCTCGTCTCACCTCACGTTGGGTGGTGGTCAAGTGAGCCTTCGCCGAGCATCGACGGTGTGTCTCGTCCGGGACAACGACGGTATCGAGGTCTTGATGGTTCAGCGGCCCGAGACTTCGAGGTTCATGCCGTGTGTGTGGGTGTTCCCCGGCGGTGCGGTCGATGATGCAGATGCAGCAGCCCCTCCGTCGTTCGGACCCTGTACGGCAGGCTCGGACTGGCGAGTTGCCGCGCTTCGGGAACTGATCGAGGAGACCGGTGTCTGGCTCACGACCGAAGGTGCCAGGACGATGCCACACACCGACGACGTGTTCGGTGCCGTGGAGGCATCGCCGTACGAACTCGATCAAGACGCTCTCGTGTACTTCTCGAACTGGATCACCCCGGCGGCGTTCCCCATCCGGTTCGATACACGGTTCTTCCTCGCCGTCGCCGAGCCCGACACAGAGGCGACGTACAACACCGACGAGCTCGTCGGTCTCGTGTGGACCTCCCCGATCGAGGCACTCGAGCGGGATGCAGCCGACGACTGGGACGTTGCGTTCCCGACCAGGCGAACCCTCGAGTTGATCTCGACAGAGACCTCAGCCGCGGATCTCGTGGATCGCCTCCGTTCTCTCGACATCGTCGCACCGGTGCAACCGCGCCTCTACGTCGATGATCACGAGGCACGCATACTGCTGCCGGAGGATCCCGGGTTCGACGCTGCCGGACCTGCCCAGCACGACCCCGAGATCCTCGAGCGTCTCATGAGGGTTCTTGCCATGGGCGGCCGGATCCCAGCCGAGCTCAAAGGCCACGGCTGAGATGAGCACGATCGAGCGAGTTCTCGCCCCGAACCCGAGCCTGTACACCGGTCCGGGGACGAACACGTACGTCTTGTCCTGTGACGGTGAAGCACTCGTTGTCGACCCAGGGCCCATCATCGGGACACACACCCTCGAGATCGTCAAGGCACTCGAGGGACTCAGTCTCGTCGGTATCGTTGCCACCCACACGCATCCGGACCACGCGCCCCTCGCCAATCCACTGGCTGCGAAACTCGGCGTCCCGGTGTACGGATACGGGCCCGGACCCGACTTCGTCCCGGATGTCACCGTCGCCGATGGGCAGAGCATCCCGTTCGGGTCATCACGTCTCGACGCCATCCACACCCCGGGCCACACCCCCGACCATCTGTGTTTTCGACTCGGTGAGGTGCTCTTCACCGGGGACCACATCATGGAGGGGTCCACGGTCATCATCGAGGACGCAGCGGACTACCTCGACAGCCTCTACCTCGTACGGGGACTCGGTGTGGCCCGGATCGAACCGGGGCACGGCAGCACGATCGACGATGCCGCAGCGGTGATCGACGACTACATCGACCACCGTCTCGAACGTGAACGCCAGATTGTAGATGCAGTCCGGCAGGGGGCAGGGACCGTCGGCGACATCGTCGACGTCGTGTACGAGGGGATCCCGGAAGGGCTTCGCCACGCTGCGATCCATCAGGTCGGTGTCCAGCTGAGAAAGCTCGATCGGGACGGCGCGGTAAGGTTCGGAACGAGTTTGGCCGAGGAAGTAACAGAGGTTCACCTGAGATAGGGGACTGATGCGAATCCGAATCGTTCTTGCTGTGGTGGTGCTGGTGGCACTAGCCGTCCCTGCCTACGCCCAAACCGGTGGCGAACTGTCCCAGAGCGACGTCGACGCCGCTCTCGCAAGGCGCCGTGCTGCCGGTTCCAGCCTCGAGGCGCTCACCGCCCGTTTCGATCAGGCCATGTTCGACGAGGAGATTCTCAGAGAGCAAATCATGGACCTCTCCGTGCGGGTTGCCGACCTCGAGCAGGACATCATTGCTCGTCGCTCCAAGGTCGTTTCCCTCGTCGTGTCGCGCTACATGGCGGGTGGGCTCACAGGGACAGAGCGTGTCTTCAATACGCGAGACTTCACGGACATCCCGGTCCAGGCAGAGTACCTGGCCAGGCTCAACGCTGCGGACCTCGCGGTACTCGGCGGGCTGCTTGCGTCGGAGGAGCTCCAGGTGAGCCAGCAGGAGTCTCTCGATGCTTCACTGATCGCCCAGCGTGAGATCACCACGGAACTCACGGAGATGGCGACAGAACTGTCGGTGGCACTCGCCACCGCGGATGCCGAGTACAACTCGATCGCTGCGGCGTTCACCAAGCAGGAGGAGGAACGCAGAGCCAGGGAGGAAGCCGAACGTAAGGCCCGTGAGGAGGAGTTGCGCAAGGCAGAGGCTGCACGGAAGGCCAGAGAGGCCGCAGCCGCCGCGGCAGCGACCACCACCACGGCGGTGGCGACCACGACGACGACCACGGTGCCGGTCACTACCACGACGACCGAGGCCCCGCAGGTGACAACGACTACAGAGGTGACCACCACGACGAGCGAGGCCTCGTCGACGACGGATGGAAGTACATCGACCACTGCTGCCCCACCCGATACGACCACGACCACGACGGCACCGCCACCCCCGCCGGCGATCACCGATGGCAAGACGTGTCCGGTCAACGCGGCGAACAGCTTCTCAGATACGTGGGGTGCGGCGAGATCCGGGGGGAGAACACACAAGGGTGTCGACATCTTCGCTGCACGCAACGCTCCGCTCGTCGCGGTCGAGTCAGGGACGGTGACCAGGACGTCGAACAGTTCCCTTGGAGGGATCTCGATCTACCTCACAGGCTCATCGGGGAACCGGTACTACTACGCCCATCTCGAGTTCATCACAGATGGCATCAGAGGAGGGACGGTGGTGGACGTCGGCGAAACCCTCGGTGGCGTCGGAACTACCGGCAACGCACCCGCGTGGCTCCCGATGCTTCACTTCCAGTACGCTCCACCCGGAGGTGACTGGGTGAATCCGTACCCCCTGGCCAAGGCCCTCTGCGGGTAGCAGAGGGCGCCGGTGCCTTCGCGATCGCGTGGGTTCAACTGCCGGATCGCTTGTCCTTCTTCGCTTGGCGCTTCTCTTTCAGGCTCTTGGCTGGGGCCTTCTTGGTGCTCTTGCCGCCCTTGTCTTTGTTCGCCATGGTCGTGTCACCTCCCCGGTAGTCGCGTACGACGTTGACCTCATACTGTCACATCCTCACGTTTGTGCGTGTCGCGATTCCAACTTCCCGCCGGGCGCCGTGAGCGCGACAATGGAAGTGGCGACTGAAAGGAGACTCTCAGTGTCACACGACTCCGGATTCAGGCACGGAGGCCACGCCCAGGCGTTCCGCCCACCCCCGGTACCTCGTCCACCGAGACGGCGGCCACCCCGCTTCGAGCAGCGACTGGCTCGGCGGTTCCGCGACCACGAACGGAGAGTGACCGGCCAACCACCCCCCAAGCACTGACCCCACACCATCAGGCGTCTGGCGTCCGAGACCGCAACATATTGCGCCTGTGGACGCCAGACGCCTGAGGTCAGGGGGTGACGGTGGCGCGTTTGGTCTCGGAGGCGACGATGAGGAGGCGCACCTCGACGGGGGATGACAGATACTCCGAGAGGCGTTGTGCGAGGGCGTTGACGGAAGGTGGTGTCAGCGAACTCGCAATGACAACATCGACCTCAGTGACGCCGTTGTCGACCTCGACTGCAACATTGACGACCTCGGACGCCGTTTTGCCATCCGCGACGTACTCCTCCACGAAGACGGTGACCTCATCGGTTGGGTCCGAGAGCGGCAGGACGTTCCCGCGTCCGAACTGCAGGGGGAGCACCACGATGATCGCAGCGATCGCCGCCCAGGAAACTCCTCGAACGATCTGAGGGTGCCCCTTGAGCGGGTTGCGTCCCGGCACGAACCCTGCAGCGAGGAACGTGGCGGCTGCGGCGATGACGATACCGACCACGTTGGCGAGGAACAGGAGAAGCGCCCCGAGGGCGAGTTGCCACTCGGTCAGCTGCAAGGTGATTCCCACAACGGCGAGCGGCGGGACGAGTGCAACGGCGACGGCGACTCCCGTGAGGGCATCTGCGGCGTGTCGTTTCACCTGACCGTAGGCACCCGCGGCACCTGCAGCGAGCGCTATCCCGAGGTCGAGGAGGTTCGGTGAGGTACGCGCCATCAACTCGGCAGGGAGCGGGTCTGTATGACCCGGGATGATGAACGAGATGATCGCCGCCAGCATGATGGCGAGGAGGGATCCAACGGTGACGAGCAGGGTGCGACTCACGATGCGTCGCGGCCAGCCCATGATGATCGCCGCCGCACCGCCAAGTACCGGGAACATCAAAGGGGCGACGAGCATCGCTCCGATCACGACCGCAGTGGAATCGGCAAGAATCCCGAACACGGCGATCGCCGTTGACAGCATCATGAGAGAAGCGAACCGGGTGAAGAACTGGCGGCGCGACACGCCCTGAGGGAAGAGCCTGCTGATGACGCTTCGCCGCTCGATGTCGTGGAGCGGTTCGCGGCCGTCCCACAGTTGCTTGACCTCGCTCCATATCGACCGGACGACCTTCGTTGCCCCCGTTCCGAGGAGACGGGGCGCAGTCGTGAGCCGATCGTGCGGAGCGACAACTCGATCTACAGGACGCTCGGCGGTCACGTCGCGAGCGTCTGACGTTTGCCGATCACCAACGGCAGGATCGGTCATCCTCGAGCCGGGCACCCCAGCCGTATCGTGTCGGGCGATCCGTCGTCGAGTGTGCAATATCCGCACGGTTGGGTGTGGGGCACCTTGGAGATGTTCATGTCGCAGGTACAGAGCCCTGCGTTGTCGCCTCGATCGATCCATGGCTTCATGGTGGCGGCCTCCTCGCATCGAGTCGGTCAAGCATCGCGGAGTTGGAGATAACTGTGCGCTAAATCGGGGTCAAGACGCCGATATCGATGATGTGGCGGTGAACACGCAGCGAAGTCCCCGATACCCGCCCTCGACGTTCGTCTATTCGTCGTTCGTCGTCGGCGGTATCGTCGATGCCAGGACCTCTTCGACCCCGGGGAAGGCCATGCCGAGCAGGGCTTCTGCGCGATCGATCCGCAAGCGAAGATCGA
>JAJRYI010000189.1 GCA_024275815.1 Actinomycetes bacterium
CCACTCATGTCGACCTGGACGATCCGTACACCGTCCTCGCCCGTTCCCGGGGGTTGAGAACCGGTCCACAACGGAGCGATGAGCCAGCCGTTCACCAGCGAGGCTGCGATGAACACGATCGTGGCGATCCCTTTCGCCGTCAGAGCGAAGAGGATCGCGGAGATGAGCGTGATCCACATCAGGTGCCAGCGGTAGTTGGCCGCGAGGTCGAAGCCCCACCAGATGTCGCCGAAGAACCCTGCGACCGTGGCGAGTGTCGCCAGGCCACCGGCGACGACGAGCACGATGACGAACGCGAATCGAAGCGTCTCCCCGATGCCGGACGACTGAGATGTGCTCACGAACCGAAAGCGTACATGAACCCGTCTCGAGAACCTACGTATATCCGTCCGTTCCACACGGCAGGGGTCGATTCGATACAGCCGTCGGTGGCAGGCATCGTCCACATCTCGACCGGGTTGCGGGGATCGGCGAGGTTGTAGGCGCGTATCCCCGAGTTCTCGGAGAAGCAGTTGACGGCGATGATGAGGGTGTCATCTGCAATGACCGGTGACGACCATGCGTTGACGCCGATGTCGTCCTCCCACAGCTTCTCCCCGGTATCTGTGTCGACGGCGAGGAGCTCGCCGCTGTCGGTTGCGACGTAGATGACGCCGTCGGGATGCAGGGCCGGTGTCGCCCATGCGCCGGTGTCCTGGCCCCGGGCTGCGGGGATGTCGATGCTCCAGACGATCGGTTCCAGGCTCTGAAGCCCGGTCGCCGGGATCGACGTGTCGAGTTTCATGAGTGAGCCGATCTCCCTGACACGCCTGGCAGCCAGGTTGGAGTCCTTCTGGTGGTCTGCATGGGAGATGACGTAGAGGAATCCATCCTTGTCGATCGACATGGTCGCATCGGTGTCGTCGCCGGTCCAGAAGTCGAAGAAGATCTCGCCGTTGCCGTTCTCGATGTCGGTCAGGTCGATCCCCTGTATCCGGCCCGCGCTGTTCGCGAAGTACGCCTTCTGGTCGAAGACGACGGTCGAGTTCTCGACGGATTGGTCGCGTCCGAGTTCTTCGAGGAGCTCGTCCGACCACGCCTTGGTCTTGTAGACGACCTGCGGATCGATGGTCACCTTGCCGTCTGCGTCGTATCCACGATTGAGCTTGACGGCGAACCACCACGAGTTCTCCCCACCCTCGTACATCATGTCGTCGATGACCACAGGGTTCGAGTCCCAGTCGTCGTTCCATATCCCCTCGACGGAACGTGCGTGGAGCGACCACACCTCGCGAACCTCATCACCGTCGAGTGCCAGGATCCGGAAACGGGGGTCTCTCGAGCCTGTATAGAGCAGGGGGTAGCCGTCTGGATCGAGCGTGACGCTGCCCTTGATGATGTCGCCCATGTCGAATGGGGGGCGCAGATCCGTGCCGGTGTCGGCATCGACGAAGTGGATCTTCTTGTCGTACGCCCCGAAGATCAGTTCGGTCTTGCCGTCGGGTCTCTCCCAGACCACCGGTTGACCCGTCCAGCCGGTTCCGGACCAGACCTTGGGTTCGCGTCCCACAGGCGACGAGCCTGTCATCGCGTGATCGGGGTACCGCCAGAGCTGTTCGGGTGCCGTCTCGGGTACCGGGCCGGTTCCGAAGAACGTACG
>JAJRYI010000190.1 GCA_024275815.1 Actinomycetes bacterium
CAGTCTCCGACGCTTACCGACCATCATGAGCAAACCACGCCGGCTGTGATGGTCCTTCTTATGGACCTTCAGATGCTCGGTGAGGTGGTTGATACGCTCGGTCAACAACGCAACCTGGACCTCAGGCGAACCTGTGTCCGTAGCGTGCGTGCCGTATTCTTCTACAACAGTCTTCGTGTCGTTCACGAGGTGCTTTCCTACGCGGGTAAGTAGTCGGGCGAATGCCCAAGCGGCAGGATAGCAGGGTGCGGTTGTATTCGTCCCTCACACGCGAATGGGGCCGCGTGACGTCGGATGAGGTCGAGCGTTCGTCACGATCGCCTCTACCTCGATCTCGACACGCCACACAGGGTCGAGGAGAGCAGCCACGACGACCATGGTCGCTGCGGGTTCGTTATCGCCGAAAATCTCCTTGTGTGCACGGCCGACGGCGTCAGCATCGGCGGCGTCCACGAGGAACATGCGTGTTCGTACGACATCGGCCATCGACCCGCCTAGACCCTCGATGGCTTCCCTGGCGATCTCGCCGCATCGCAGCATCTGGCCGTAGGCGTCGAGCACAGGTTGAGTTCCCGGGTCGACAACCGGGGCCGTCCCTGCCACATGGATCACGTCACCAACGCGCACCGCGCGTGAGAACCCGAACTCGGCCTCGTAGGGCGACACGCCGTGGAACCTCGCTCCATTCATGCCATCACCCTACCGGACCGTGTTCTTGGAGTTCCCGCTCCCCCACGACGGTCGCCGGCCCTTCGAGTTCCCCTTCCATACACAGCTCTTCGGCTCTCTGACTTCCGCCTCGATGCAGTCGGCCACGGCCCAGTCGTCCAGTACCGAGGCATGCGCGGTGCGTACACGGCCGACGAAACCCGGGAGCCATCCCCAGGCCGCGGGCCACAGTGCCGACCGCCCTCCATCGTCGAGGAGGTCATAGACCCGCAAGTGGTCGGGGGATCCTGTGAAGTTCGTCACGACAGCATCCGGGTTCCTGATCGCTATGACCTCGACACCAGCAGCCTCCCCGAGGTGGGCTCTCACATCTCTGCACTCACCGTCCACGCACCGCATCGGATCGAACCCGCCGTTGTCCGGGATGTGGGTCGACACCAGGCCCAAGCGCTGAAGACCACCGAGGGCACCAGAACCGATGGCTGGATCGAGCAGCGCGGCTCCCCGATACCCGTCGATCGGTGGTCGGGTACCGTCGTCGATCGAGGCGATCATCGAGACACCAACGGCCCCACCTCGAGAGTGATGGATCGAGTAGATGTTGTCGTGGGTCTCGGCCAACTCACGGATCAACCGGTCGAGTTCGCGCGCTGCAGCCCCCGTTATCGCCGTCCGGGATGCCTCCGTGCTGCTCTCCGCCGCAACGACCGACCGGTAGTCGAACGCCACGGTGTCGCAGGGATCCACACCGAGCCTCTCGAGCAGCGGATCGAAGTCCCGGCGCGAACCACCATCTCCGTGTACCAACACGTAGAGCGGATCATGGGAACGCCGTCTGCGCCGATGAGCACCGACCGCTCCCCCGAGTGCGGCGACCATCCCGACCAACCCATATCCGTACGGTCGCGAACGCGGGTGCCTGCGGCTCGGACTTTGCGGAAGGTCGAGCGGGGAGACAGCCGGGGCGACGGGACTCAGACCAACACCATCGCCAGGAGCAAGACCGGAAAAATCCCGGGTAGAGAACGGAACTGCCAGAGTGAGAACGGCAAGAGCGATCGCGAACATGTGCGTTTCCTTTCAGGGAAACGCGGGGCATCTCCAGAGTGCCTTCCCGATCGGCCCGGGTCAAGAAGGCTGTGCGACCACTCACGGCCTGGTCACTGCTCGGCGAGAACCGACCTGGCCTGCTCGATATCTGCCTCGATCTGGGCAACCAGTGCATCGACCGTCGTGAAACGCTGTTCGTTGCGAATCCGATCGATGAAGGCGACACGGACGTGCTTGTCGTACAGGTCGATGTCGACGTCGAGAAGGTGTACCTCGATCATCTCGTCGGCTCCGCCGAACGTCGGCCGGGTCCCGACGTTGCACACCCCGTCGTAGTCGACGCCATCGACGGTGCACACGACGGCGTATACCCCACCTGCCGGACGCACCATGGCGTCGGGCACGGCGATGTTCGCCGTTGGGAACCCGATCGTACGGCCCCGAGCGTCTCCCGGGAGAACGACACCCTCGATGCTGAAGGGTCGCCCGAGCATGCGGGCAGCGAGCTCCACGCCTCCCGAGGCGACTGCAGCGCGTATCGTCGACGACCGCACCTCAGTGCCGTGAATATCGACGATGGAGGTCTCGATGACGGTGAGACCGCGATCCTTGCCGAGGAGCCGCAGCGTGTCGACGGTTCCCTGTGCCATGTACCCGAAGCGGAACCCCTCACCGACCGCCACGACCTTCGCAGTGAGGGCCTCGATGAGGTAGACGTCGACGAACTCCTCGGGGCTCATGGCGCGAACCTCGGTATCGAAGTCGATGATCGCAGCTGCGTGAAAGCCCTCGGACTCGAAGAGCTCGAGGCGCTGCTCGATCGACGCTAGGGCTGGAGGCGGAGGGGTGTCGGAGACGACTTGATCGGGGTGCGTCCCGAACGTCAGTGCGACGCGTGGAAGATCCCCGGCAGCCTCCTCGAGCGCCTTGAACACAGCCTTGTGACCACGGTGCACACCGTCGAATACGCCGATCGCGACCGCGTGTGGCTCTTCGTCGAGGTTCCACGAAGCAGGGTCACCCCGTAACACCTTCATCAGAGCACGACCTCGGGCACCAGTGCCTCGCCTTCCCGCTTGTACATAGCAAGGAGATTGCCGTCTCTGTCACAGATTCGCAACACGCCGCCCTCGCTCACCTCGTCGCGAGACATCTGAACGGGGAGCCCCCGACCGTTCCTCACACGAAGCGCTGTCGAATCGTCGACCCGCAACTCGGGGTACGCACTGAGAACTCTCGACGACTCCATGACGAGCCGATCGACCTCTCCCGCATCGGAGGCTGTGACTATGTCCTCGACGCTCAAAGCATCGTTGACGTGGATCG